>WLOR01000051.1 GCA_009699165.1 Actinomycetota bacterium
CTTGGAATCAGTGCTGGATACTTGCCATGGTTCTTTTTCCAACAAAGAACGGTCTTCACCTTTTATGCAATTATCTTTGAGCCCTTTATGTTGTTGGCGATTATTTACTGTGCAAAGCGATTACTAGATAGTGCCTTAAAGCCGGCGGTTTCTAGTGGAATTGTCATTGGTTCGATGGTGGTTATATTCCTAAACTTTATCTACTTCTTACCCGTCTTTACCGGTCAGGTTATGAACTACTCGGACTGGATGAAGTTAATGTGGCTTAACTCCTGGATCTAACTATTCGTTAGCGGCCCTTGCTTGATTAAGACGATCAACGGCCTCTTCTGCAAGTTGTTGATCAAAGATCTGATCACGCGAAGGCGATGCTGCAGCAAGTGCTTGGCGCTCTAGACGCTCTTGCTCGTCACTCCAGGCTCCTGGAACCGTTAAATCAATTACGCGCTTTGGAATAATCGCCTTTGGTGCATTGACATATGTTGGAACCGGAACATCAGCTGGCTGCCATGCATTTCGAACCGTTGCTGTTCCTTGAGGCAAAATTACAACACTCTTAAGTTCACGCTCAGAAAGTGGAATCCAGTGCTCTTGAGAAAGCTTAGGTGTTACAACGTCTACTAGATTAGTTGCAGATACACCTGCTGTGCGACGTTGCAACTGTTGAATTCGACGGTGTTGAATTCGATCTGCAATCGTCTGGTGTCTTACGTTTGCAATATAAATCAATATTCCTGTTGCAGGCACTAGTGCATATAAAAACGGCATCGAATTCATAAGGCCTCCTACAATTGTTGCGACTAGGGAAAATGTCAATAATCCAAAAATAATACGTCGCCTTAAAAGAAGTTGGGCGATCTTTGCTTCGCGATCTAAATCAATATGGTGATGTTCATTAATCGCAGTTGAGTGTGATGAAGAGTTAGCAACCACCGTTAAAGCAACTTTAAAACGCTCAACCGACTTTCCTGAAAATTCATTGCGGTCATGGATCCAACGGGGCGCAAAGTAGGCAACCCACATCCCAATAATCGCAATATAAATAATTCCGGAAGTCATGATGTACAAAGATAAAGGAGGAGGCATTACTTTTATGGGATTTAAGCGCTACTTAATTGAGGGATTTTCCTTTACGAAAGCGATATGGTCGCGCCAATCTCCATCGATGTGAAGGTATCTAGCTCGCTCCCCTTCAAAGATATAGCCAGATTTTTCAGCAACTCTGCGAGATGCAGCATTTTCTGGCCGCAGATTAATCTCTAATCGATGCAGCAAAAGATGAGTAAACGCGAAATCAGTTAAAAGGCCCACTGCCTGCGTCGTATAACCCTTATTGGCATAGTTTCGATCTATCCAATAGCCGATATGGCCCCCTCGAAGAGCCCCCAAAATCACCCCACCCAATGAGATTTGCCCGATCAGATTGCGCTGATGCCAGATAGCAAATGAGAATGAATGGCCTTCTCGCGCCTGGCTGTTAAGGCTACGCACCATTTCAAAGTACGAGGGTAGGTGCTGATAATCCCCATCAGAGTTAAGCAATGGGACGGTGGCCTCCCAGGGCGAAAGCCATGCCCGATTCTGCGCACGCACTGAGTTCCATTGGCCACGATCACGAAATCGCAGTGGCCGCAGATAAATATCTTCGCCATGTAAGACGGTTGGCCAACGCTGGGTCATCGTTTTTTAGATGTATCTGCGCTCGAGGATGACGACCGTGACTGAATCGCCGGCAGATAAGTGAGTTGTCTTTTCCCCAATAGCTATAAAGGCCGTGGCATCAGAGAGTGTTGATATCTCCTCTTGATCACCCAGCGGCATAACTGATTTTGCATCCTCTGATAATGTGGCGCGAATATACGAGCGCATTCCCGGAGCTGACTCAATCGCCTTTTCAAGTTTGGCTTTTACCGATGGACGATGAATCGTCGCGGCTCCCAACATTGTTCGAATCATCGGGCGGACAAAGAGTTCGAATGAAATGTAAGCCGCGATTGGATCACCTGGCAGAGTTACAACTGGTGTTTGATCGGGACCGATTTGACCATAGTTATGGCGCCCGCTCATTTCGATAGCCATATCCACGGTTGTAATCTCGCCTATGCGTGAAAGGGTTCGGGTAATGAGATCGAATGAATCATCTTGGCGCTCACCGCTAATAATAATTAAATCCGCGCGCACTAATTGATCTTCTATAACCTTTTGGAGTTCTTCCTCGTCATCTGGAATCGAATGAACGCGATATGCAACGGCACCAACTTCGCGCACTGCAGTTGTCAGTAGCCACGAGTTAGTTTCGTACTCTTCATCGTGGGCAAGGGCTTTACCTGGCTCTACAAGATCTGGGCCAGCTGAAAGGACGACAACGCGAGGATGCGGGCGAGTAGGCAAGTGATCTCGCCCAATCGATGCAGCAAGACCAATCTGAGTTGAGCGAATTCGACTGCCTGCCCGCATAACCAGGCGCTCACCTGCATAGACATCCTCGGCCAGAGTCGCACCATGGGCATCTAGTAATGGCATATCGAAGGAGTCCAGCGGCTTGCAGATGGCGATAAGAGAGGTGAGGAAATCATCTACCCGCGTGTGCTCTGCCATAATCACACCATACTTGTTAAGCCAGGCTTTCGTTGGGATTTAACCCCACATTACTGCGGAGATAAGAGATGAATCAGAGCACAGTTAAAAGTGAGCTTCGTGAGCGACTACGACGTGAGCGACGACAAAAATTTATCGCCTCAAATTTTAATATTATTTTAAAAACACCAGAGGTCATATCTGCATCAACCATCGCCTCGTATATTTCATATGAGGTCGAACCAAGCACGACCGAGATCAACAAAGCTTTCCTTAAGGCAGGTAAGCGGGTTTTACTGCCACGAGTAAACGGTGAAGTTCTCGAATGGATTCAGTGGAGCGGTGATCCGAGCGAGTTAAAAGTGACTAAGAAACTCTCAGAGCCAATAGGTAAACCAGTTACAGATTTGGATGGAATCGACGTAATGGTCGTGCCAGCTCTTCGGATAGATCAACATGGTTATCGCCTTGGGCAAGGTGGAGGATTTTATGATCGTGCGCTGGCATATCTTCCGGGTTGGAAGATTGGTTTAGTACATGCAGGCGAGTTAACAAGTCAGAGCCTGCCCCGAGAACCTCATGACATCGCCCTTGATGCTGCGGCAACTCCATCGGTTGTAGTGCGATTTAAAGTTTAAGAGTGTGGAAGATTGCGCGCCATCACAATTCGTTGAATCTGATTGGTGCCCTCATAAATCTGAGTTAACTTTGCATCACGCATCATTCGCTCAACTGGATAGTCAGAGACATATCCGTAGCCACCCAAAACTTGAATTGCATCCTGCGTTACTTTCATCGCGACATCGCTAGTGAAGCATTTGCTTGCAGCAGAAAAGAATCGTAAATCCTTTTCATTATTCTCACTCTTAACCGCAGCGGCATAGGTTAATTGACGAGCGGCTTCGATATTCATTGCCATGTCAGCCAACATAAACTGCACACCTTGAAAATCAAAGATCTCCTTGCCAAACTGTTTGCGCTCATGCGAATACTTTGTTGCTACATCGAGTGCACCTTGAGCCAAGCCCAAAGCTTGAGCGGCGATAGTGATTCGAGTGTGATCTAAAGTGTTCATTGCAAGCGCAAAACCCTCACCGACTGGGCTGATTCGACGATCATCGCCGAGTTTTACATTGTCGAAATAAACCTCGCGGGTCGGAGATCCCCTAAAGCCCATCTTCTTTTCGGGAGCGCCAAAAGATATTCCTGGATCGGATTTTTCTACTATAAATGCCGTAATTCCCTTCGAGCCAAGCGTTGGATTGCCTTGGGCAATAACCGTATAGAACTCAGAGACTCCTGCATTGGAGATCCACTTCTTACTTCCGTTGAGCACCCAGCCATCGCCATCTGGCTCTACCTTCGTTCGAAGTGCAGAAGCATCAGAGCCAGCGTCAGATTCGGAGAGACAGTACGAGAAGCCTTTTCCAGCAACAAGTTGTGGCAGCCACCGCTTCTTTTGTTCATCACTACCGCCCAGAATTAAAGGAAGCGATCCGAGTTTATTAACTGCTGGAATAAGTGATGATGCACCACATACTCGTGCGATTTCCTCAATGATAATTACTGTTGCCAAAGCATCTGCGCCATCTCCGCCAAACTCGGTTGGGACATGCGCCGCACTTAACCCTGCCTTTTGTAAAGCGATTACGGCCTCTTGCGGATAACGATGTTCTTCATCGACGGACTGAGCATGCGGTGCAATCTCTTTTTCAGATAGCGCACGAACGCTTGCGCGCAGCTCTTTATATTCACTAGGTAGATCAAAGATATTTTCCATTAGCTTTCATTCCTATCGCGTTGGGCTAACTCCTGTAAATACTGGTTGTACTCAGCTAAATCATCGGGCTGTCCCATTGCAGCCGCGCGGACGGTATTGCGATCTATGCGCTTTGCCTCGCGAGAGTCATCCTTGACCCAACTTATGAAAGTTGCAACAAGTGCAATAAGAATTGGAATCTCGCCCATAGCCCATCCGATAGAGCCACCCAACTGCTGGTCTGCCAAAAGATCTGTCAGCCAAGGTGTCTTCAATGATGCGAAATATCCGCGATCAATAAGGGTTGTAGAAGACATGAGTGCGACCGAGAAGAAGGCGTGGATGCTCATAGCGGCAAAGACAATGACGATTCGCACTAAGTGCGGAACTCGCCGTGGATTTGGATCGATACCGATAATTACGTGAAAGAAGAGGAGTCCGGCAAGAATAAAGTGAATATTCATGAAGAGGTGGCCGACGTGACTCTGCATCATCGAACCAAATAAGTTTGTGAAATAAAGAGCAAACAAAGATCCATCAAAAAATGCGAGTGCCACGACTGGATACGTATAGAAAATCGCTAATTTAGAATGCAGTGCTGCCAGCAGCGTTGCGCGAACGCCGCGTTCATCTTTAGTTCGGCCTTGTGGCAGAGTTCGTAAAGCTAAAGTGATTGGTGCGCCTAAAACAATCCCAATTGGTGCAATCATTCCTAAAATCATGTGCGCAACCATGTGATAAGAAAAAGCAAAGTGTGCATAAAGGCCAAGCCCGCCACTTGTTGCAAAATCAATGAGTGCTATGCCACAAGCAAATGCCACTGTTCGACCAACTGGCCACTTGTCACCACGATGGTGCAAAACTAAAACACCTTTAACATATAGAGCAACAGCAGTAATCAGAAGGCCGATCATCAACGCATCAGGCTCGTAACTAAAGAAAATTCTCCCCCAAGTAGGAGCTGGTGGTGTTGGGATTCCGGAGACTGCTATCGCAGGATCGAAGGCTTGGCGTCCTGGTCTTTCGGGTGCTTGGTTAGATGAGAGCCATGCACCCATTGCAACGGTTACAACCATAATTACTGCTTCGACGAAAATTAATCTTCCAAAGCCTAACCAATCAATTTGATCGCGCTTTGCTAAGTTTTCACGGTGCACATATCCAATGGCTACTAAAATTAAAGTCAGAGCGATCTTCGCAATCACTACATAGGCATACGCCGAGTTCCAAGCCCCCTGAAAATCGAGTCTTGCCCAAGCATTGACCGTACCGCTGGCAATAACGGCAAGAATTGACCACAGGGCTAGTTCGCTAAAGCGATGAACTGCAATTGGGCGGTCTTCTGGCTCTATGAGCGCAATAGCAATCACGCCCCCAACCCACAGAGAGAGTGCGGCAACATGAATAACTAAAGAGCCGATTGCCAAACCATGCGAGCCACTAGAAGCAGCATGACTTTGAAAAATAGGTGCAACTAATCCCAAAAGAGCAAGAACAAGCATGAATGCCGCAGAGAGAATCTTTTTGACGCGAAAAGCAAAAACCGCAATCACTAATCCGACAATAGCTTCGAAGAGTAAGTATTGGCCAAGAGTTATCTGGGTAATAAAAGATCGTAAAACAGTTGCATCTAGTGCAACTGATACTGGTTGATCCAAAATTGTCGCAAGCGTAAATACAATCGTTCCGAAACTTCCGACTGACCAGAGAATTGCAGAGCCCCACAAGAGTCGGCGAAGTTTTTCACCCTGAGTTGAGAGTCGACCCTGGGTATCCAACAGCAAGAAACTCATTGCCAACAAACTCCCGATAGTCGTAAAACTTCCAACTAGTGAGAGATACTTAAAAATTACATTTAACGCAATCATCTATCCCTAAATAGTTTTCGTGCATATAGTGATAACCCAATAAGTACAAAGAAAGCAATAATCAGAATTGCAAAGATAAAAACATTTGTTCCCCAACTACTACTTGCTGGAGTCTGCGACTGTGTTGGTGTCGGAGATGGTTCGGTTGGGGTAATAACACTGGGTGCTGAAAAATTAAATGTGAAAGATCCTTGTAGTGGTACTTCGCCTTCGGAATAAAGCGTGTACGCAACCCGGTAAATTCCAGATTCAGTCAGAGGTTTCAATCCGATAGTTGCATTTACACCGTCAACGGTGATGGTTCCATCGTCGACTCGAATTCCAGATGGGTCAGTGACAATCAACTCGTTTGCATCAGCTATCAAATCAACCTGCGAGGTTAAAGTGACATAACTCGGAGGTGTAGCCAACGTCGAACCGCTGATGGGTGATGTCGTAATGAGTGAATTAGCCGACGCAGATGCAAGTCCAGCGTAGGTAAGCAGCACTAAAAGTGCGGCCAGGCCCTTGATTCTCAACGTAACTCCCTCACTATTGGATGTCGATTCGACCCTATCGTGCCACTTCTTTAGACTACGCATCTACCCCCAAAAGGGGTTTTGCCTACAGATTGGAGCACAATTGCCTACATATCAATATGCATGTACTGCCTGCTCTCATGAGTTTGAGGCGGTCCAATCTTTCTCTGACGATTCTTTAACCCAGTGCCCCGAGTGCAAAGGCGAGATTCGAAAAATCTACTCTGCCGTTGGTGTTGTCTTTAAAGGCTCAGGGTTCTATAAAACCGACTCTGCAAAGAAAAAGCCATCAACGCAGAACGCTGCGCCAGCTCCGGTCACTCCGGCGCCTAAAGCAGATTAGTCCTCGTGATGTGGTGGCTTATCTGACTGAATTTCTCTGTCCCTCTGTGCCGCTTCCGCTGCGGCTTCAGGATCGATTTCGTCTGTTGTCACTGTAGGAAATAGATCGCTCATGTTTTTAAGTATAGGTCACAATAAGGAGTGTTAAGTGTTTGAAAAGCTAGGTAGATTTATTGTCAGGCGCCGAAAAGCCGTACTTGTTCTCTTCTTACTTGCGACTTTGGCGGCCGGCGGTATTGGTTCGCAGGCCTTTGGAAAGTTAGATAGCGGCGGCTACTCAGACGAGAACAGTGAGTCATCAAAAGCCTTCACATACCTGGTCGATACTTTTAAAGTCCAAGAGCCCTCTTCAATTTTGGTCGTTGATTCAGGCACGATTGATATTAACGATGTAACTGTCGCATCAAGGGTGAGTTCGCTAGAAAAAGAGATTGCTTCTGTTAAAGGAGTCTCACGAACACTTTCGTATTGGTCTACGGGGTATCCGGCATCACTTCGCTCACTAGATGGAAAAGCTGGCTTCATATTTATCTTCTCAAGCTCTGATGCATTTGATTGGAACGCCCTTGGAAATCTCGGTTCAGTTATTCAAGATCGATTTGATGGGGACTACCAAGGTTTGACTGTAAGCGCCGCGGGCGGCGCAGTAATCACCCATGCAATCAATCACCGGATTGAAAAAGATTTAGTACTCGCCGAGTCGATAGCTATACCTCTGACGTTCTTGCTTTTACTGCTCGTCTTTGGCGCGATGGTTGCTTCAGCGATGCCCATCTTTGTCGGTATTAGCGCAATTTTCAGTTCATTCTTAATCATTTACTTATTAACCCTGTTTACAAACGTCAGCGTTTTCGCCCTTAACCTAATTACGGGCTTAGGTCTTGGGCTCGGAATCGATTACGCACTCTTGATGGTCAATAGATTCCGAGAAGAACTCCATCACGGCCACTCTGTTGAAGAATCTGCTGTCACTACTGTTGCAACAGCAGGTAAGACAGTTTTCTATTCTGGTCTCACAGTTCTCGTTACGATGGCATCACTTCTATTTTTTCCACTTAACTTCCTTAAATCATTTGGCTATGCAGGGATAGCAGTTATTACCTTTGCTGTATTTGGTGCAGTCATCGCACTTCCCGCACTGCTTGCAATACTCGGAACAAAAATTGATAAAGGTGTTATTCGCAAAAGTGCGATCACTCCAAAGGAAGAAGGGCGTTGGGCAAAGACTGCCCGCGCCGTCATGAAGCGTCCGATTCCAATCGTGATCGCATGTCTTGCAATCCTTGGAGTATTAGCCGCACCTGTCATGAATATTGAATTTGCTCAGGTTGACTCGCGAGTTTTGCCTGCATCAGACCCAGCTGCAGTTGCTTCACATATTATTGAGACCAGATTCGATGGCATGACTGGAAGCCCTATCGAAATTGTTATTCCAAATGGAGTTGGCCAAGAGGCTCAAATCAATACATTTCTCAATAATGTAAGAAGTATTAATGGAATCATTAATGTTGGGCCAATTGAGACTTTCGGTAAAGATATTCGCGTTCGCGTGGTCTCATCACTTGCATCTCGCACAAAAGAGTCAGAGGAGGTCATTCACTCGATAAGAGCGCTAGATCGCCCCGAAGGAACTCTCATTGGTGGAGGAGCGGCGGATTTCACTGATTCACAAGATGGAATCGCTAAGAAACTTCCTTACGCACTCGGTTGGATCGCACTTACCGTCATGATCTTGATCTTCATCTTTACGGGTTCAATAATCCTGCCTATTAAGGCCGTAATCCTTAACGGGCTTTCCTTAGGCGCAACTCTTGGTGCAATAACTTGGATCTTTATCGACGGGCACCTCAAGTGGCTAGTTGGTGACTTCACCGTTACGGGTTCACTTGATACTGGGTCAGTCATCTTGGTAGCTGTGGTCGTATTTGGTCTATCGATGGACTACGAATTATTCCTACTGTCACGAATCCGTGAAGAGCACTTAACTGGCAAGAGCAATGTTGAATCCGTTGCAGTCGGTCTTCAACGTTCGGCACGAATAATTACCGCAGCGGCTCTTTTGCTTGCAGTAGTGTTCGCTACTTTCATAACAAGCGGAGTAACCTCTATCAAAATGCTTGGTTTTGGCGTAGCGCTTGCAGTTCTCTTAGATGCCACATTAGTGCGTGCATTATTGGTTCCAGCTCTTATGCGCTTATTCGGTGAGCGCAATTGGTGGGCACCTAAGTGGATGCAGCGCTTTACTCTCAAGCATTAGTTAGAAATTGCTGTGAAGCCTTGTTTTGAATTGCAGGTAATGCTGGGCTCAGCTAGCGTTTTTCTATGAGAAAACTTTGCGCAGCGGTTCTGTTATTCATGTTAATTGGTAGCGGAGTTGCGCAAGCACATCAACCCGTTGTGTTGTTGGATTCGGATACAACTGCTGCCAAGGGCCCATTGCTAACCGATGGAACTGTTTCTTATGCCATTAGAGCATGGTTCACAAAATCTGGACAAAAGAAAGCTTTTAGGGCTCAATTCAATGTCGGAGATGCCCTTTCGGTTCAGTACTTGATTGTTGATAAGCAACCAGAGAATTCTTTGCGGACGAGTGCACTTCCAAGATTAGTAATCACATCACCTTCAGGCACGTCTATTTCCATAAATTTAAATGAACGAGTGAAGTTTTATGAACCTTTTAGTAAAGTAAATTACTTATATCTTTCTCGCTATAGCGCAGTTGCAAAAGCGGGTGTTTATAGCTTCACTATTACATCAAAGGGTAAAGCTGAGATCACAGTTGCAGTTGGTGATAAGGAGATTCCTGGTGAAGTTTTGCGCGGTACAAAACCAACGCCGACGCCGACTTCAACATCGTCTTCAACGGCATCTCCAACACCTTCGGCTTCACCCGCTGGATACACCATGGCGCAAGTTAAGGCCAATAACAGCTCAAAGAGCTGTTGGGCTGTTATTGATGGATTTGTTTACAACTTAACATCGTGGATTAATTCACACCCGGGTGGCTCTAGTGCAATTGTTTCTTTGTGTGGCACAGATGCAACATCGACTTTTAAATCCC
>WLOR01000052.1 GCA_009699165.1 Actinomycetota bacterium
GTTGGCGTTGGTGTCGGCGTTGGCGTTGGCGTTGGCGTTGGCGTTGGCGTTGGTGTCGGCGTTGGTGTCGGCGTTGGCGTTGGCGTTGGCGTTGGTGTCGGCGTTGGCGTTGGCGTAATTTGGAAATAGCGTGTTACCGATTTAGCGGCCCCAAATCGAGAATTTCCATTTTGGCGGGCGGTAACTGAACACTTACCCACGGCTATCGCCTTTATTACCGCCATCGAACCGCTTTTGCCTACCAAGCATATTGATTTGGGTGTTGCTAGGTATGTCACTGCCAAACCACTAGAGCTCTTAGCCTTCAAAACCTGTGGTGCTGATCCAATCTGCACTTTCTTTAATTGAGTAAAACTGATGGTCTGGCCGTTGCGAGCTTGAGCTGGCGAAAGAGTAGACAGGGCAATTAAAGCGAGAGAAAAAATCGTTAACTTACGCATCATCTGCTGTTTCGTGTTCAGATCTAATTTTTTCATAATGATGCTTGTGATGGCTTTGACAGGTCTTTAGGCCTCATGTTGGACAATATACCCTTCAAAATGCCAAATGAAACCGCTTTCTAAGGGATATTTCCGGCATCCACTACACAGTTTTTAGACGGGGCCAAAGCCTGTGACCCAGAGATATGCCGCAAAAGGCAGGACTAATACCTCGCCGGAGATCAGCAATCTAATGAGCCATTTTCTATTCTCGCTCAACAAAGAAAACATCAAATAAATCGGATACAGACCTAAGAAGTACCTGTATGAAAACATCTGTGAGTTAAGTGTAAAAACGGTAATTGGTAGCAAAACCAAGAGCTCTATATAGCGTCTCTTAAGAAGAAAATAGAGACATGTAAAACATGCAACGACCAAGATTGAGTGAAAAATTATCGTATAGGCCGAGCCAGATTTAATAGGATACAAAAGCCACTTCACGCTATCAATAATCCAAAAGGGTGACGTATTTTGGTGCCATCCCCAGCCAGCTTTCTGGGCGTGATAGAAAGCAAGGAAATCACCAGTTCGATAATGCAGAAATACCATATATGAAATCAAACCCAAAGGCAGAAGCAGTAGAGAGACTATAAAATTTCTCAGTTGAGAATCTTCGCGTCGCCAATCTTTATTAAATAAATAAAACGCTACAAATATAAGTCCGACTAAAAATCCTGTGTTTCTTGTTGCTCCAAGAAGTAAACCTAAAGATCCTGCCAGTAGCCAACGCCTTTGTGTTACATAATAAATAGTCGCAGACGATAAAAGTAAGAAGAGTGATTCTGTATAAAAAGATGTGAAGTAAACATTCACTGGAGATAGTGCAATAAGGATGACCGTGTACCGTGCCGACTTAGGGGAAAATTGGCCCGACAGGTACTTATAGATATAAATCAATGCACCTAAAAGAAATAGGTTTCCTAACAAATAGGCGACTCCAAGAAGGTGAATCCGAGTCAAATCCGATACCGCTTTAACGACCAGCGGATGCAGCGGAAAAAACGCCCAATTGGCGGCTCCGACCTGTCTGTGCGTTAGCGCCGTTGTCATATAGCCATGAGCCGTGATCGATGTGTACCAGCCACAGTCGTATTGGCACAGGATTTTTGGCTTGAACCCCAAACCCTTCTCATAGAGAACCACTGCAGTAACTGAGTAGTACAGGGCTCTTGAAATCACAAATACCTTGAGAATGAACCAAAGCTCGGGCGATAATCGAGATTTCAGAGATGAAAGTAGTAGCGCTGGCCTGCTCAAAATCCCATTCACAGATGAACCCCTCCGATTACATAAGTGTGCTTACAGTACATCTCTAGTCTAGAATTGACTGGTCAGCATGATTAGTCAGATAAACAAAACAACTCTCTCAAGGATGCCATAGGAGCGACATGTACGGTTGGTTGTACAAAAAGATCCTTTTCGTGGTCGCGTTTATCTCTCACCGTGTTTATTCAACGCCACAAAGGGTGCGCGAATGGATCCTGATTAGAGTCATCAAGCGTTCGCAAAGTTACACACTCATTAAAAATGACTTGCCGAAGGACTCTGAAAAGATAGCGATTCTTGTAGCTTTTGCGCGTAGCCCGATGTTGGAATCGGTAAAGCGCTCCATTGTGCTCCTTAAAAACCAAGGGGTCCACGTTGTTCTGATTATGAATGACAATACATCTACAGAAACGTGGATTAATGCACTAAAGGATGATGTTGATACTCTCTTTATTCGCCCAAACATCGGTCGAGATTTCGGCGCCTACCAATCAGGCATCCAGTTTTTGAAAGAAAAAGGTTTTTATAACACGATCTCAGAGTTATTTCTCCTCAACGATAGCGTCTATTACACGCCCATATCTTTGACAAAGTTAAATGATTTCGTCAATGTGCAAAAACCATGGAAATCCCTTTTCTTGAATTTTCAATACAAGATTCATGCTCAATCCTTTTTCCTTAGTTTTGGACGTGAAATTCTCGATTCTCGCGCATTTAATAAATATTGGGATAACTACTATCCAACATCAATTCGTCGGCGTGTAGTGGTCAATGGTGAATTACGTCTAACAAAGAAGCTCATTTCAGCTGGATTCATGGTTACTCCATTTATTAACGCGCAAACAATTGAAGATGCGCTCAATCACAGTCCAATGACTCCGAGTGAAGAACTCTCGGCTTACGGTGATTTTTTCCAGGTATCAGGTTTGGTATCAGAGCGCGAGTCTGAATCTAGGCAGAAGATTGAGTTACTAAGAAGGGTTCTAGATAACAAAAACCCGACTCACCACTTGGGTTTATTAACCACAAGATTGCTAGGAACTCCTCTGAAAATGGACATTGTGATGAGGGGAATTACTTCACTCGGGAGTGTCCATGAATGTCTATTGCTGGCACAAGTTCCTCTGCCAGAGGTTGAGAGTTTTGTGAGCGAGATTTCTATGCGTGGAACAAAGGCAGGACACTTCGGAATTACTAAGATTTGGCGCTTGTTTGGTTTTGAATAACAGGATGTGCCCTCAGTGAACTTAACAGTTTTGCTCCCTTGCTTAAACGAGAGCGAAACACTAGAAACTTGTATCAAAAAAGCACAGGCCTCTATATCTGCATCTGGGCTCACTGGCGAGGTTTTAGTAGCAGATAATGGATCTTCAGATGGTTCTCAGGAGATTGCCAAATCTCTAGGAGCTCGATTAATACATGTTAAGCAAAAAGGCTATGGTTCGGCGTTACTTGCGGGCATAAATGCCGCTTATGGTGAAAATATAATTATGGCTGATGCCGATGACAGTTATGCCCTTGATAACTTAACACCTTTCATCACTATTTTAGTAAATAACGGGGCAGACCTTGTTTTAGGAAACCGTTTCGCGGGTGGGATCAGTCCAGGAGCGATGCCATTTCTACACAGATATATTGGAAATCCAGTTCTTTCTTTTCTGGGGAGGCTGTTTTTTTCTGCACCTCTAAATGATTTCCATTGTGGGCTCCGAGGATTTAAAAAGGCATCAATCATTAATCTAGGGCTTGCCTCAACTGGTATGGAGTTCGCTAGTGAAATGATTGTGAAATCACAAATTGCAGGTTTGCGAATTACCGAAGTTCCAACAACTTTAAGCAAAGATGGAAGAAGTAGGGCCCCACACTTGAGAACTTGGCGAGATGGGTGGCGACACCTGAGATTCCTACTGGCATACAGCCCGCGCTGGCTCTTCTACTATCCAGGTATCTTGTTAACATCATTGGGATTCATAGGGCTTATTGCACTTCTGAAAGGTCCCGTCGAAATAGCTGGAGTTGTTTTTCAAACTCAAAGTCTCGTTTTTAGTGCTGGGCTATTTCTTTTTGGCCAAGAGCTAGTCTGGCTAGCGGTGCTGTCGAAGGCAAGTTCAGTATCAAAAGGGCTACTACCAAAAGATGTGAATTGGTCCAAGATCATTAGATACTTCGGCCGAGAGATCAATCTCTTCTTCTACCTCTTCATATTCCTAAGCGGGGCTGCAGCGTGCCTGTTTTCTCTCTTGGACTGGCAATCTCATGACTTTGGGCCTTTGCAGATGGAACGAGCACTTCGTCAATCTATCCTTGCCCTCATTCTTACATTCTCAGGCGTGCAAGCCATGTTTTTCCATTTCCTGCTTGGTGTCGTTTCTATTCCAGTTAAAGATGGTTCATTAATCCAAGAAGATTTCAGGAGCCAGGATGAAGAATAATGAATGGACTTCCATTTCTTGGATACGACATCTGCGCACTCGCGCTAGAACTTTCGACTTTTTGATTATTTCTATTTTTTCATCAAGCCTTGGATTGCGCTGGCTAATTCCCGCCACTATATATCCCAATAGTCCAAATGATGACTACCTGGGTGTCATGCTTGCACATAACTTAATTCGGGGCCATTGGTTTGGAGGTTGGTCTCCTGATCTATTGTCTAAACCGCCAGCATATTCCTTCTTTTTAATGATTGCACATTTTATTCCAGTCGACCCAACGGTTCTAATTCATTTGTTCTATCTGCTCATCTCGTTGCTTTTCCTAAAATTCACCGTCGACTTTTTCAGCGGCTCAGATGAGTCAAAAAAGCTGTTTATAAGAGTTGGATTTCTTTTTCTTGCCTTTAATCCTGCAGTTTTTGCAAATGATTTTTCAAGAATCTATAGAACATCACTTGATACCTTGGCAACTTTTTTATTCTTCACGCTTTTCTTAAAACTTCTCACCCTACTTAGAGATATTTACTTCAGTGGTGATCGATTGGCTTGGAAACACACTTCGATCAAGACATATTCTTGGATTGGAATCTCTCTGGGATTGACTTACTCTGTGATGGTTCTAACGCGTTATGAAGCTATCTGGGTATTAATCGCCACCATCCCTGTTTTGTTTGCAGTGTGGATATTTTCTATATCTAGAAACGAGATTAAATGGAAGCTTAAAAATAAGTATCGCAGTGGAGTTATCCTGATTAATCTCTTTGTAATAGCCACTGTTGCCTATTTGATACCCGTCGGGGTTATTAGCACTATCAATAAAGCGGTTTATGGTGTCTTTGAAGTCGAAAACTTCTTTAGTGGCAACTATGAACGGGCTATCACGCTGTGGGAAGGTGTCCAAACCGGTAAATCAAATTTGTCATTCATCCCCGTTTCGAAAGGACAACGGGCAGCGGTTTATGCCGTGAGTCCCGCGGCGCTTTCACTAAAACCCTTTCTAGATGGCCTACCAAATACAGGCTGGAAGACTCACAACTGTGCTGCAACTGGTGTTTGTGATGAATCCGGGGGTGGCTGGTTTCCTTGGGAGTTACGATCGGCTGCGGTAGATAGCAACCACATAAGGAATGAAGTTCAATTCCAAGATTTTTTTGGCAGATTGGCCGATGAGATTTCTTTGGCTTGCAAATCAGAATTAATATCTTGTGGTAGTTCAGGAATGGCTCCTGGGGCAAAACCCATACTGGACTATTCCCCGCATCAGCTGCTTGATACTTCAGTGAAAGCATTTGGGTCTCTTTTTACGCTAGAACAAGCTGCAAATGTAAATCACGCAGATAACGGACAAGACCCAGCCCAACTAAAAGTTTGGCATTCAACGATTCATTTTAATTACTTAATAGTCACAAAGAATTCTAATAGCTGGATGGGGATGGCGAATACGATTACCTTTTTAAGAGATATCTACAGGTATCTACTTCCGATATTCTTTATTTTGGCAATGCTTTTTCTATTTATTCGTCAGGAATATATCAATCGAATTTCTAAATTCTATTTATTTTCACTCATACTGGGCTTAATTACTTACTCTGGCGGGATGGCAATTTTCGAGTCATCGGTTGGGTTTAATGTGGGGTACTCTCTTTATGCTTTGCCCATGCAACCTGTATTGCTTATGTTTATTATCTTTGGCAGTGCTGCTATGACTCTTCGGCCAAAGGAAATTCTCTAGCTGGTTGCTCTGAAATTCACGGTATAACAGGAATCACTCTTAACATGCTTTATAGCTAAGGAATATCCCGAAACTCCTGAGGCGAAATTGATGGCATTCAAGACATCAAATCGAGTATTCCTTGTAAGTGAAGTAATCGATATTTCTGTATTTCCATCTTGCTGGACGCTCACGGCATAGTTACGAATCTTTTGATCATTGAGCCAACCACTGATTGTTACGTCTTCAAAATTATCGGAAGTTGAAGTTCGGCTAAGAGAGTCAACCGTTGTCTTCGAATCTGGCTTATTGCACATGATCTTGTGCATATTTTGATCAGTGGAATTGTGAGACGGTTTAGTGCCTAAAATGGCAAAGGTAGGAATAATGTAATTGGGTTGGCCATCAAACCAACTTCTAGGCACCTGTATGTAGTCGCCTTGTTTCACAACTGGTTCAGGAATATCACTGACTTCGATGTAGGCGTACCTATTCAAAATAGTTTCATACTTGGAGTATCTATCACCGATCAAATTCTTCCAATAATTAATTGGTGGAATCTCTTGAATCGCTTGTGGCGTTTTAATGCCAATATTGCCTAGCCACCCTATGGGGCCAAGTGAGCCAGGCAGAATAATCACTTCGTCTGAACCCCGGAAATATTGAGCCACATGGAGCGCGGCTGGTGTTTTAGTAATTGCAATAATCTTGGATGAGGAATAAATCGGATTAAACGACCCCCAGATCACCATATTTGGAACTAGTAATCCAGCGAAGAGAAAAACGCTTACTATTTTTTTATTGCCTAGAATGTTCAGGTATTTGAGAACGACCAGCGGGACAAGAACGCCCAATAGAACGACGAGTGCAATCCAGTCGTCATGGTTAAATAAGATTGAGATAAAGCGTTGAAATCCTCGCACATTGAATTTAGCAACATAATCAACTGTCGGCCGGTGGCTGGCAAATATCGAGCCAATAAATCCATTTGTAATTGCGGCGAGAAAGATGGCAACTAAGATTTTCCTGCCATCTATCTGGCCACGTGAGAGAATTCTCAGACAGAGAATGATTAATACAGGCCCTGATGCCATAAATGTGCGCGAAGCCCCCGCATGACCTAAGAAACTAAGCGTGGCCAGCCACTCTGGAAAGCCCTTGAGTTGCCAGAGTGTGAAAATACCGAAAGTAGCCAGCAGAATCAGTTCGGAAATATATTGAGTTTTCAACCTCTTTAGTAGGCCAACTATGTTGAAAGCTTTTAGCTTGTCCAACTGCAGTATGGAATAGAAGATAAATGCCAGGGGAAGCAAGGTGCCGACTGCCGCCGCCTCGCAAGTGTTCATGCCAGCTATGGACTCCCACCCTGTGTACATCAGAGTTGGCAGAAACTGTGATGCCCAGTGAGCTATCGAAACTCCCCCACCGGTGCCCATGCGTGCTCCTGGGTAAACAGTCTGATTGAGTGCTTGAAACTCCGAAAATCGTAATCCAATAATTGAAATCATTCCGAGAAGGAGTGCAAATACATTGGCAAACAACTGTTTCCACGAGAGTTTCTTGGCAACAATCTGAGTTAAGCCGAGCGCTGCAGCGACAAAACAGATTGGAACAAGCCCTGGGACATAAAGTGATATTGAAAAAACGGCCGCACCAATAAGGTAAATAGCCGGGAGTCTTAATCGATGCTTGGAAGCGTTTATTAGTGCCAGAGCAATAAGGGGGAACGTAAAGAAATTATTTGCAAGAACCGTTAACCATGCTTGCTGGAATGCATTAAAAATCAGTAAGAAAACACCAAGCCATGCCAACTGTGGCGAGATGTTAAGTTTTCCGAGTAGAACCCGCCACCCAAAGATTCCACAACTAAATAGTAAAACCCAACTTAGTGTGTACGCCCAATCAAATGGAAACACTAAGTAAGGCCATTGAAATACATCAAAAATCATAGAGGCTGAATGACGTGGCACTGGAAAGGCTGGACCAAAACGCTCTTGATACACCGAGTTAATATTTACTGGGTTCCAGTGTGCAAGTTTTGCAGAAATTAATTTTGGAGTACCGACACCATATTCATCGGAGCGTATGGGCTGTGCGAATCCAAATATATTTGAAGAGTTAATGCCTAAGACACGATAAACAAGTGAGTAAGAAGATGGTGTGCCACGAACCAGTAAATAAGCCATGAGGGCTAATGCACTAATGGTTCCAAAAAACCGGTCAAAGGGGTTTAGATCTCTGTACTTTGAGCCCACCCACCTAATTCTCTGACGCATAAGATGCAAATCATTGCACAATGCGTTGTTTTAACATTGGCTTACAACTTGCTGGTGGCGGGTGAAGGATTTGAACCTTCGAAGGCAGAGCCGGGGGATTTACAGTCCCCTCCCATTGGCCGCTCGGGCAACCCGCCAGGGTCGAACAAGTAGTGCGGCAATTATGGATAGTGCGAAGGGAAAGGATACCTTAAGCCCGTAGGCACACAAACCGCCTTTTCGAGTGAGGGAGCCCCACAGTGGCAGCAGATAGCAGTTTCGACGTTACCTCCAAAATCGACCGTATGGAGCTAGATAACGCCATTAACCAAGCAATCCGTGAGATTGATACGCGCTTTGATTTTAAGAATACTGGTTCGAAGATCGAGCTTGAGGGCGAAAAGATTTTGATTGAAGCAGATACCGAAGAGCGCGCTAAAGCTGCCCTTGATGTCGTCAAAGACAAGATGATCAAGCGTGGAGTTTCATTGAAGCACTTGGATGCGGGTGAGCCGCAGTTAAGTGGAAAGATTTATAAAATTGCAGCACCTCTAAAAGAGGGAATCTCGACAGAGAATGCTAAAAAGATTGCAAAGATGATCAGAGATGAGGGTCCAAAATCTGTAAAGACTCAAATTCAGGGCGACGAACTTCGCGTAACATCAAAGAGTCGTGATGATCTTCAAGATACGATGGCAATGATTAAAGATGGTGGCTGGGATTTCGCAGTTCAATTTACGAACTTTAGATAATTGAATAACCATAAAACTGGCTTACTCTTTGGGGTAAGCGCATATGTTCTCTGGGGAGCATTTCCACTCTACTGGCCATTGCTTGAGCCAGCCTCTGCTTTGGAGATAGTTTCCCACCGTGCCGTGTGGACTCTAGTTTTCTGTCTGATTATTCTGGCCATTACCAAATCTCTACGCGCAACCATAACAACTCTGAAGCGTCCTAGGGTCGTAGCGAAATTATTCCTAACAACTGTTTTGATTTCGATTAACTGGTTGGTCTATATATGGGCAACGAATAATGGACACGTCGTAGAGGCCTCATTGGGTTATTACATTAATCCATTAATCATTATTGGATTTGGCGTGATACTCCTAAAAGAAAAGATGCGAGTGTTGCAGTGGTGCGCAGTTGGAATTGCATCAGTTGGCGTATTGGTCTTAACGATCGATTATGGCCGCTTGCCATGGGTAGCACTTGCATTGGCTATCTCGTGGGGTAGCTACGGTTTAGTAAAGAAGCAGTTAGGCCTTGGGGCACTTGAGGGCTTGGCGATTGAAACCCTTATTGCAAGCCTGCCTTACCTGTTATATCTGCTCTATATAGGTAATAAAAGCACTGGACAGTTTGGTCACGGAGTAGGGATTACGATCCTGCTTGTGAGTGCTGGTGCAATAACTGCAATTCCACTGCTCCTATTTAATGGCTCAACAACTCGACTGCCACTCACTGTGATTGGTTTATTGCAGTACATAACTCCAACGATTCAGTTTTCAATCGGGGTATGGGTGCGTCACGAAGATATGCCTACTGCGCGTTGGGTTGGTTTCTTTATAATCTGGATTGCATTAACTACCTTAGCTCTTGACTTGGTGAGATCAAGCAGAGCGGTCAATAACCGCGTCGCATAGCGACATCAATGCACCAGTTGCATCACAGATAGGTAGCGGGCCGAGTGCAAAACGAGCCTCTTTGGCAACTTGATGCAGCTGCTCTCGCGATTCATCAAGAGCCTTGTGGTTACGAAGTGCTGTTAGTACTTCTTGCACTGTAGCTTCTTCTTCAATTGGAGCCGATAATAAGTGTTGTAATTCGCGATCTATAGGGTCTGTCGATTTCATAACGTTTAATGTCACCAAAGTTGGAACACCTTCACGCAAATCAGTTCCCGGCGTCTTACCTGATTGATTTGATTCACTTGCAATATCGATAACATCATCAGCTAA
>WLOR01000053.1 GCA_009699165.1 Actinomycetota bacterium
AATGAAGATCTCGATGAATAGTTTCATGGTCGTTGCCACTTTTAAAGATGGTGTTACTCAAGATGATATACGTGCACTAGTCCCTGCGGAGCAAGCACAAGCCAAGATTCTGGAAGAACAAGGCTTACTTGGAGTTATTAAGGTTGCGATGCCTAGGAGAACAGTTTTTCTAGAGGCGTTTGGTCATGATAACGAAGCAGTCTTGGAAACTATTCGGACACTTCCACTCGCAGCACTTTGGAATATCGAAATTTTTCAAACTACCCCACCGGCGGGGTCGTCGGTTTGATCGTTTTTAGCATAAAAGTTTTTTCCTCTTATTTTGCGACTGGCAGTAGCATGTGAGCATGGCAAAAGTTATTGATGAGGGTGATTACTTAGTGTTGCAACTTTCACTTCTTGAGAAAGTTGGCGCACTTCACAACACAATTCGTGTTCCTAAGAGTTCACTAATTCGAGTAAAAGATATGTCTAATCCGTGGTCGAGAACCAATGGCATGCAAGGTTTTCGGGCACCGGGCACTGGTTTGCCTTGGGTGATCATGTTGGGCACTATTCGCAATAAGCAAGGGAGGGATTTTGCTGCCGTTTATGGGCGGGGAAGTGCAAAGGTTTATGAATTCAACGGCGAAGAATTTAGCCGATGGATTATTACTGATCCCTCATAACTAAAATTCGAATGGCATGAGCCATTTCTTTATTACCCTAAAAATGAAAGGATTACCGGACATGACTACAGTCCTTTTAACTGGTGCAAGTGGGTATATCGGCAAGCATGTAGCCCTGCAATTACTCAATCAAGGCTTCACGGTGCGAGCCTCAGTTCGCAAACTTTCTAAATCAGCAGAGGTAAGGGATGCGGTAAGACCACATCTTTTAGATTCCAATAACCTTGATTCGAGGCTGACATTTGTAGAACTCGATCTAGACAATGATTATGGGTGGGTCGAAGCACTTAGCGGTATTGATGTACTCATGCATACCGCATCCCCATTTCCACTCGATTCTCCCAAAGATGAGAATGATTTAATCCGACCAGCAGTAGAGGGCACCTTGCGGGCGATGCGAGCGGCCAAAAAATCTTTAGTTAAGCGAGTAATTCTTACTTCATCTATAGCGGCTATATATGGATGTGAGCTCCCGGTAGGCATGAATGAATTTGATGAGACGATGTGGACAGATGTGAATCACCCAATTGGGCGAACTGCTTACACAAAATCCAAGACTTTGGCAGAAAAAGCGGCATGGGATTTTATCGCGAGTGAGGCTGGAGATATTTCGCTTACAACTATCAACCCTGTCTTAGTCCTTGGTGCGCCGCTCGATAGGCATTTTGGCTCATCGATTTCACTCGTAGAGAGAGTATTGCAAGGCAAAGATCCAATGCTTCCAGATCTAAGATTTTCAATAGTAGATGTCAAAGATGTTGCAAAAATGCACGTAGATTCAATCAACAATGATTCAACAAGGGGCCAGAGAATTCTGGCCTCATCTGGAAATTGGTCTTTCATCGAAATTGCAAAACTACTCAAATCCAACTACCCATCCAGCAAAGTAAGAACTCTGAAAGCCCCAACGTTTCTCATCCAAATCCTGTCTATTTTTGACGGCACAATAAAGCCTGTGCTTCCAATGCTTGGAAAGCCAATGAAAGTCAATGGTTCTAAAGCAAGTCGGCTACTTGGGATTAATTACATACCAGTCGAAATGAGCATTAAAGACTCTGCCGATTTTCTGATTAAAACGGATTGATGGGCCAGTTCTTCGTCGAGGCTTAGTTTTCATCCTGCTGGAGTTAGAGGGTTATTCTGAAATCATCGATAGGACTGCCTCCATGGTCTTAATCAAATCTAAACTGTGTTATTCCCTTAATTGTTAGCAAGGTCTATATTGAGCTTATGGCAAATAACAATTTGGACTTTGGAGATTTTGGTGCTGCGGTAAAAGATGCTTTCAATAGGTATGCAGATTTTTCTGGCAGATCAACACGACCCCAATACTGGTATTACATACTGGCAATGGCAATTTCGTCGGCAATAGTCTCAATCATCGCTGGAGATTCTGGCCAAAATGTTCTATCTCTAGTGACATTGCTTCCTACGTTAGCTGTAGCGATTCGACGGATGCATGACGTCGGCAAGAGTGGCTGGTTCCTTTGGGTTCCGATTTATAACATCGTCTTGTTGGCATCGCCCAGCAAGTCTGATGCATAAGGCGCCTGGACTTCCAAATATTGGATGATAAATTTAGCGCATGAACTTATCTGAATCGATTGAAAAATATAGAGAATCGACGCAAGAGTTTATCTCCACCGTCACTTCCTTAACCCCTGCGGATTTAGATAAAGCAAGGGAAAACAGTTGGAGTGCACGGCAAGTAATCCATCATGTTGCAGATAGCGAAGCCCAGTCGTATGCCAGATTACGTAGGCTAATTGCCGAACCAGGTACACAAATCCAAGGTTATGATGAAGCGGCCTGGGGAGGCAATGAAACCTTGGGGTATCAGGTGCTTCCGATTGAAATCTCGCTCAATGTATTTCGTGCCGTACGAGCCTCATCACTAGAGATTTTGAAAAGAATCACGGTTGAACAGTTAAAAAACTCTGGTACACATACAGAATCTGGAGAGTACACATTACATTCTTGGTTAGAAACCTACATTCGACATCCACTAGATCACGCCGAGCAGATTCGAGCAGGTTTGTAATCTAGCCCTTTAGTAGCCAGACCCCCTGTGTAGCGGTTTTAGATTTAATAGAAATTGTTGTACCGCTGGCTTTCTCTCCAAATAACGCTTTGTTTACTTTATAACCATATTTTCCAATATCAATTTTTACGTTAATTCCGGTTCGTGAGATAACAACCAGTAGAGACTCTTTTTTTGACTCTCTCAAATAAGCGATGTAGTCATCTTCGATAGCTACCCACCGAAGTCCGCCATGGATTAGTGCATCGTGAGATTTGCGAAGGGCTATTAACTCCTTAACAACAGCAAAGAAATCAGTATCCCACTGTGAATGATCTTCCCAGTTGATGGTTCTGCGGGCATCCTCACCCCACGCGCCTTCCAAACCAATCTCATCTCCAGCAAAGACCGAAGGGACACCTGGATAAGTCATCATTAAAGTCATCGCAGCGATATGTGCATTCGTATCGCCTAATACGACTGTGCGAAAACGCGCCGTGTCATGGGAATCAAGTAAGAGCATGCTGGCAGTGAGTGAGCGCCAAGGAATCGAGGCGTTGAACTCTTGAATAGATGCCACAAGTTGTCGACCATTAATTTTTGGCATTGCAAATGGAAGGCCTTGAAAACCTCCAGTGATCTCAGGGTTTCGATTGATCCAGTTCCAGAAAGGTCGCATAAAGCCTTGGTAATTCATTGCGCCTTGCCAACCAAGACCGCTGAGATCCTTAGCTTTGAAATCTCCATTTTCAGCGACTAACCAAGTGTCAGGATTTACTTCCTGCATCGCCTTGCGTATTCCCTGCATGACATCTGAGTGAAAATCATCTGCACCTTGTACGCCAGTCATATTTCCAACGTCGATGCGCCAACCCGCCATTCCATACCCGGGTGAAATCCACTTTTTAACTATCGAGTTTTTTGCCTCGTACATCACTTGGCGTAACGCTTTAGAGGAGTAGTTAAGTTTTGGCAGAGACTCTAGGCCATACCAACCGACATAGCCCCACTTGATTTTCTTATCCCAATAAAAAAAGCTGCGCTCTTTTGACTTTGGTTGACTCTTAGCTTTCTTTAGCCAATCGTGACCAACGCCGCAATGGTTGGATGTTAAATCACCCAAAATCCTAATCTTTTTCTTCTTGGCAACTGCGATTAGAGATTTGAATGCTTTATCGCCGCCAAGAACTGGATCAACATGGTCAAAACTAGTAGCGTCATAGCGATGATTAGAACGAGATGGAAATAGTGGAGTGAAGTAAATACCGTTAGCACCAAGATCTTCAATATGATCTAAATGTTCTTGAACGCCAATGAGGTCGCCCCCATATAACTCTTGACCCGTGTACTTGCTTCTTCCGCGTGGCAGAGCGTTCCATTCAACTGGGTAGGCCCATTCTGGCGTTAAATTCACTTTGCCTGAACGCGCGAAACGATCCGGAAATATCTGATAGAAAACGGATGAATGAATCCATTCTGGATTTGCAGGAATAGCAACAATCTGGAAATCATTATTACTATGCACATCATGGTCAGTTAAGCCATAGGCGTTGAGCCACTCATATTTACCGCCACCTATAAAAACAAATCTATAAATCGTGTGAATGTTATGTATAACTATTGAAACCTGATACCAAGTTTCATGGCCAAGCTTTTTAACTTTCTTTAATTTATAGGTTCGAGGCTCAGCATCTTCATAAACGCGGACAAAAGCCTCTTGAAAACTGTAATCATTGGGTATGCGTACCTTTAAATTGACGGTATCGCCTATTTTTGGTGCGCTATTGCTGACGTAAAGTTCACTGCCATCATGGTGGGGGATGCCAAGAGTTTGTGTTTGCTTATTCATGATTATGAACCTCCGTCTAGTTTTGCCGTGGACTCTCTGTCCATAAAGTCACCAACCCAGTATTCGCTAACTTTCTTACTTTTACTATTCTTACCAGCCTCGATCGCATCGACCATAATTCTTCCGCAAGATTTGGCCATATCGTAAGCATCAAATGCAACTGTTGAGATTTGCGGAACCGTTGAAAGCGCTTGCTCCTCAAGCATGTTAACCCCAATAATCGAACAATCTTTTGGGATTGATAATCCAAAATTTGGTGCAGAGGTAACAAATCCGATGATGGCAATATCGAGCAATGAAATTATTCCAGTTACTTTTGGATGTTTCTTTTTGAAATTCTTTGCGGCAGAGGCGCCACCATCCATCGAGTTTGCAGTGTGCATTAACTCTAGCTTCAATTTGAAATCTTTCGCTACTTTTTTTAAATAACTATTCATTACTGCGTGTCCAGTAAGAACTCCGATGTGCGTATGCCCAAGCGCTTTAAACTTAGAGAGAGCGACTTTATACACAGCTTCAAAATCACGATCAACAAAATTATAGGAAAATCCGACATTACTACGACCTAAAACGACAAACGGTACTTTTTCACTGTGGAGCAAATGTACCCGTGGATCATTTTCTATAACGTTCATTAAAATTACTCCACCTGAAAAATTCAGTTGGAGAAGGACATCCACATCTGAATCGTCATCATTTGAAATCGGCCAAATAACACTATGGAATCCGCGCTCTCTTACCCCAGCGACAATCCCATCGACAAGGGCGCCATCAATCCTTGATGGGGGAGCTAAGAAAAGGTTGGAGGTCATCATGGTCACCATTCGCGGCAGTCCGCCAGCTAATGCAGCTGCTGCGTAATTTGATTTATAGCCCGTCTGATCGATTGCAGCCTGAACCCGCCTCTTCGTTTCATCACTAATAGGGCGCTTGCCAGAGAGCACATAAGAAACCGTGCTTTCGGATACCCCGGCTAGCTTTGCAACATCAGCGCGCGTGGTCATAGCCAGACTCCTATTCGCAGTTGCACCAAAACCCTTGACTCTTGTCTTCTAGGTAGGTAGATTACCCCATTATCGACGCGCGTCGATAAAATCAATTCCTAAGGGGGGGTTATGAAATTGCATCGTATAGGAGTGGGACTCCTAGCGCTTTCAATGGCATTTATTGGATCGATCGCACCAGCACAGGCTTCTGGCGCAATAACAGTCTGGGTTAATTCTGGCGAAGAGGCAGCTTATAAAGCTGCATCAGCTGATTGGGCTGCAAAGAATCATGTCACTGTCAATATTGTCGCCAAGTGCGGACTTGGAGATTGCGGACTTAGTAAACTCGGTCCAGCTGGCGTAGGTCCTGATTTATTCACTGCATCTCATGACAACACGGGATCGCTCGTTAAGTCTGGCGTTGTAACTTCGTTGACATCGACTATCAATCAGAAGGCTTATCCAGCAGCAGTTCTCCAAGGCGTAAGTTTTGGATACCAGCAATGGGGTGTTCCGATCTCAGTTAGCAATATTGCACTTGCTACTAACCTCAGTTTGGTGCCAGCCGGTGCTCCTCAAAGTTGGAAAGAACTTGAAGGCACTGCCACATCGCTTATCAAATCTGGAGACGCATCAGTTGGAATCGTTACTCACCTTGATGGTTACTTCTTGCAACCATTCTTTGATTCAATTGGTGGATATGTCTTCTCAAACAAAAATGGAGTTTATACAAGCACTAAGCAAATCGGACTCTATTCAAAAACTCTAGCCAAGAACGCCGATTTAATGGATAAGTGGTTGGATGAGAAGTTGTTTGATAAATCAAATACTTACGATGGTTCAGCATTCACTAATGGAAAAGCACCATATGCACTAGTTGGCCCTTGGTCAATTGCTGGTCTAGATAAAGCGGGCATGAAATATGAAATTTCAGGTATTCCATCTATCAATGGTGGCACTGCCCGTGCCTTTAGCGGCGTGACTGCTGTCTACATGAATCGCTTCTCAAAGAACCGTTTCTTGGCTAAGCAATATCTGAGTGAAGTTGTTCAGTCAACAGCTTTCAGTAAGGCAATTAGCCAGGCTAACAATAGTTATCCTGCAAATCTCGAAGCTGCAGCGCAGATTGATAAAAACAGTGTTGAGGCTAAATTTGGTGCCTATGGTGCTGTCTGTATTCCAATGCCAAACGTTGCCGAAATGGGCAAGGTATGGACATACTGGAATAATGCATTTGCGGACTGGGGCACTGGAAAATCTACATTCGGTGCAGCCATGAAAGCAGCTGCAAAGGATCTAAATACAGCTCTCGGAAATAACTAAGTAGGCAATAGAAGGGATCCTGGCGCTCGGGGGAAATGTGCGCGCCAGGATCCCTTTCTGCATTAATGAATAGTCATCTAGATCAACGCCTGAGTGGAGTATTAGCAAAAGATGAGAATCCGTGAGTTTGTCGCTCATAAGAGTAAGTTCATTCTCTCTTATTCATTTGTTTTGCTTCTGCTTATTATGGGTGCACGTCTGTTACAAGATAGATCGTGGTTCCTCGGCATATTTGCCTTCATTTCAGCGATTCTAATTTTTTATGTCTACTGCATTGCTAGGAAAGTACCTCTTAAATACTTATTACCCGGAGTCCTGCTTCTTATTTTCTTTCAGATTTATCCCGCGGTTTATTCTGGGTATGTTGCCTTTACAAATGATTCCAATGGTCATCAACTTTCGAAGACACAGGCAGTAAACGCAATAATCGATGACTCACTTATTCCGGTAGATGGAATAGAACCAATTTCATATGTTGTTGCCAAAGTCGAAGCGACAAAAAGTTTAGTTGTTATCTTTCAATATCCAGCAGGGACATATTGGGCGGGAAATAGCCAATTACTTCGGCGGCTCAAACTTTCCCAACTAGAGCGTGAACCCGACGGGCGTGTTAAGCAAGCTTCTGGCTACGTGGTTTTTAATAGTGAGCAAAGCGCGGCATACGCAAATGAATTGCAGAATATCCGCATAAAAATTGATGATTCAACATCGCTGCAGCCTGTTGACATAGATTTAATGGAGGCTTTCCAGCCGAGTTTTAAATACTCAGAAATTGGCGACATATTAACTGATCTGAACTCTGGGCAGGTTTATTCGCCCAACGACAATGGTCAAATGGTCAGCGCTTCAGGAGAAGTTTTGTATCCTGGATGGAAAGTAAATGTTGGGTGGAGAAACTTTTCCTCAATCATTAGCGATGAGGAGGTTAAGAGACCTCTCTTGGCCGTCTTGTTATGGACCTTCGTCAATGCATTTTTGGTCGTGGTTTTAAGTTTTCTCATGGGGCTTTCACTTGCCCTTGTTTTTAACTTTCAGCACCTTCGATCGAGACGGTTTTATCGAACAATTTTTATTATGCCGATGGCAATTCCCAGCGTACTTTCGGTACTTGTTTGGGCCGGACTCTTTGGGACTGAGACAGGGGTTATTGACCGGCTATTTCACATTTCTACCCCATGGCTAACGGATAACTTATGGGCAAGGGTCGCCGTTCTAATAGTTGAACTGTGGTTGGCATTTCCGTATATGTTTTTGATTTGCACCGGTGCTATTCAAGCTATTCCCAATGAGATTCTTGAAGCGGCAGAAATTGATGGAGCATCCCCATTAAAATCCTTCCGACTAATAAAGCTGCCTCTAGTCATGCGTACCATCGCGCCACTTCTTGTCTCCTCTGGAGCAATGGCTTTGAATAACTTTGGTGCGATTTATCTGCTAACAGGTGGCGGACCAGTATTTTCAAATTCAAACGGCAATGCCGGTGCGACCGATATTTTGATTTCCTACACGTATAAGTTGGCTTTTAACTCGCAAGAGGGTAATAACTATGGTTTAGCAAGTGCTTTATCAATTCTTAACTTCATCCTAGTTGGTGCGATTTCTGTATATGGGCTACGGAAGATGAAAACTATGGAAGGGGTGAATTAATTGAGTCAGCAGAAGTTTATAGATTCCAAACGAGTAAAGTTTTGGATCAAAAAGATTCTTTGGCGTCACATCATCGGCGCCTTTGTTGTTTCATTTTCACTCTTTCCTCTTGTTTGGATGGCATCTGCTGCCTTTGATGTGACTGGACAACTAAGTACCCAGCAGTTAATTCCTCTACATCACGGTTTAGATAACTTTGTTCAACTATTCTCGAATAAGGAAAAGCCATTTCTTACTTGGGCAAGAAACTCATTAATTATCGCTTTTTCAGCGGCGGCTCTGCAGACTGCCATTGGTGCACTTGCTGCATATTCACTAAGCCGACATAGGTTTAAGGGAAGAAAGCTGACTCTTACAACAATAATCATCGTCCAAATGTTTCCACAGTTACTGGCTGCCACAACGCTATTTCTCATCGTTAACAGTCTAGGGAACACGTTTCCATTGTTAGGCCTAGGGCATCAGCTACCTTTGATTCTTCTCTTTGGGGGCACGGCGCTGGGCGTTAATACATGGATGCTCAAAGGTTTCTTTGACACGATTCCAAGTGAAATTGATGAAGCTGCAACAATTGACGGAGCAAGTCATTTGATGATTTTCACGAAGATTATTATTCCATTAGCAGTTCCAGTATTTGTCGTGATATCGCTGCTCTCAGTTATTGGAATTTTGAACGAGTACCTAATTACTTCGGTAATCCTTGGCCTAGATGGAAAGAATATGACGGTTGCAGTCGGTCTTCAGCAGTTTATTTACGGTCAGTATGGCAAAAATTGGGGGCCTTTTGCCGCCGGCGCATTATTGGCAACTGTCCCTGTCCTGACACTGTTCATTTTCTTACAGAAGTATTTAGTCTCTGGGCTCGTAAGTGGCTCTACGAAAGGATGAGTGGGCAATGATTGATCTTGAAGAGTTTCAAGTGCGAGGCTTACCTGGAAACGTTTATAAAGTGCGTTTTGGTACACGAACTGTTGATTACTGGGCACCAAAGAATCCAGGTGAGCACATCCTCGTTGCACACGATGGGCAAAATGTCCTTGATAAACGAAACATCGGAATTAATCCGCATCAAAGGGCAACGTGGGAGCTTGCTCAGTCAGCCATACGAATTGCTGATAA
>WLOR01000054.1 GCA_009699165.1 Actinomycetota bacterium
ATTTCAGCAGCCAAGGCTGCCGGTAAGGCAGAGGATTTTGCACCGCTTGCAACTAATCTCTCAATTGGCGATTGGGCCGCACCACACGTTCCAACAGGTCCAGAAGTATTTTCGAGCTTTGCACCAGCACTCGGTGACATGTTTTCGCGCTCTGTTGCAGACTCGATTGAACTCTTTGGTTATGCCGAACACACTCATGAGACGACCTGGATTGGATCCAAAGGAGGTCTTCGCCTTCGCAAAGATTCACCGGTAGGTCGCGTAGAGATGACCGGAAAATCCCACGAGCGCACACGGTCAACATGGAACGGTGTTGAAACTCGGGACTTCAAAGATGTCTCAGTCACATCGATTGATGCCAATATTCGCCAACGTTTAACATGGCAAGGTACAAAAATCGATCTCCCTGCTGGACGCTATGACACGATTTTGCCATCAGGCTCTGTTGCCGATCTATATACGTACATGATGTGGGTTTCTGGCGCCAGAGATGCACATGAAGGCCAGTCAGTATTTTCTAAAAAGGGCGGCGGAACTCGTGTAGGAGAGAAACTTTCCAACGTTGGCTTCCAATTCTTTAGCGATCCTGAATACAAACAACTTCCTGCTGCAAATTTCGTCGGCACTGCAGTGAGCTCACCATTTTCCTCTGTCTTTGATAATGGCCAGCCAATCAAACGTGTGGATTGGTTTAAAGATGGCGTGCTGCAATCTCTTATTCAAACTCGCGCAAGTGCAGCTTTGACTCAGTTAGATTTCACGCCCATTGGTGAAAATGCAGTTATGAGTGTTGATGGTGGAGCCGGTTCGCTCGAAGACTTGGTTAAGAAAGTCGATGATGGACTGCTTCTCACAACCTTCTGGTATATCCGTATGGTTGATCCAAACTCACTATTGCTTACTGGACTCACTCGTGATGGTGTTTATCATGTTAAAGGTGGTGAAGTTGTTGGTGCAACCAATAACTTCCGCTGGAATGATTCGCCAGTATCAGCGCTCAATCGCATTCTCCATGCTGGTGCAACTGAGTGGACTCAGCCACGTGAATGGGCCGGCGATATGAACAACATGGCCGTACCACCATTAGTCATCAAGGATTTTAATATGTCGACGGTAAGCCCAGGAAATTAAGCTTTTCTAACGATACTTGACTTTAGATTCATTGGTCCAAAGCCATCTACTTTGGCATCAATATCGTGATCTCCTGGTCCATCTACCAGGCGGATATTTTTTACCTTTGTTCCAACTTTTAGGGGAACTGAGCTGCCTTTAACTTTCATATCTTTGATAATTGTTACCGTATCGCCATCAGCCAAAATATTTCCTGCCGAATCCTTTATTACGCGTGGACCAGAATCACCAATATCACCATCTGTTTGCGACCATTCATGAGCGCACTCAGGACAGACAAAAAGTGCGCCCATTTCATATGTATAGCTGGATGCGCATGTAGGACATGCCGGTAGTTCGCTCATGGATTTAAAACCCCCGTAGCAAGTAGGACAAGGAGTGTTGTGCCCAGAGCAACTCGATAGATGATAAATGGCATGAAAGATTTAGTGGTGACAAACTTGAGAAGCCAAGCAATGACGGCATACCCCACGACAAAGGCGATGCTCGTTGCTACTAATGTTTGAGAAAGTGAATACACCTGGGTTCCAGCGTTATCGCCAAGTGCGCCTTTGAGTTCGTATAAACCACTACCAAATACTGCTGGCAGGGCCAAGAGGAATGAGTACCGCAGTGCGGCTTCGCGGCTATAGCCAAGGATCCGTCCCATTGCAATCGTTGCACCTGATCTAGATACACCAGGCACCAGAGCCAGCGACTGAGCAAGACCGTACAAGATGCCATGTGAAGTATTTAAATCTGCAAGGCCTCGCTCTTTCTTACCAAAGTGGTCGGCCACACCAAGGATGATGCCAAAGACAATCATGACTACTGCTATTAACCACAATGAGCGAAGTTTGGTTTCAATAATGCTTTGACCAAGGTAGCCAAGAATAATAATCGGTAGCGAACCAACGATAATGAGCCAACCCATACGGGCCTGAAGTTTTTCATCTTCGGGCAGTTTTGCTCGCTTGAGAGTTTGTGCAAACCAAGCGATAAGAATCTTTTTAATGTCGTTTCTAAAGAAGATAAGTACTGCTAGTTCGGTACCAATCTGAGTTATCGCTGTAAAGCGAGCACCTGGATCTTGAGCATTACTTAAAAACTCCCCAACAATTCTCTGGTGGGCACTCGATGAGATTGGCAAGAATTCGGTTAAGCCTTGGACTATCCCCAGAAAGATTGATTCAAACACTCACGCCACCTTTTTCATATCGCTATTTCTCAAGGTTAAGGATAAGGATTTTCTCTGGCTTTCCGGCGAAGTACCCCACCGCGCCAAGCAAAATCCCTAGGATTACCGGAAAAATAAGTGCAACGCCCCAGTTTTGAGTTGAATCATAGATTGCACCAACGATTCCAGGTGCAAAGGCGGCCATTAAATACCCCACCGATTGAGCCATGATTGAAAGCGATCGAGTCTCTCCTGCTTCAACGCTTCGCGTCACAGTTAGTAGTAATGAGAGCGGAAACGTGATCGATAGCCCGATGTTAGATATCAATAGCCAGATTATTAGTCGCCAACCGTGATCTATGATCAAAAAACCAAATGAGATTGAGATTATTGCACCAGTAATGGCTAAGAAAACTCTCAAATTACGCAACTTAGAAGAATAATGTGGAGCAACTATTCCAATTACCGATCCCAACAACCCAGTAATTGAAACCGCATATCCAGCGTTGCTTAATGAAAATCCCTTTGAAACCAAAATCGTGGGCAACCATGTTGCAGTCCCATAAAAGAGCATTGACTGCAGGCCGAAGAAAATAGCAATACTCCATGCCCCAGGCTTATGTAGAAGCTCTCGATGAAACGTAGCTGAAATTGGCATATGTGAATCTCGCGGGCTTTTTGAATTTCGCACCATCCACCACAGTGAGGAAGCCAAACCAATAACAATCCATGGCACCATGGCCAAGCGCCATCCCCACGAGGTTGCTCGAGCCAATGGAACAGCCACTGCAACCGAGGTAGCAGCAAAGACACCCATAATCGTTATATAGATTCCTGTGATTAATCCAGAATGCTCTGCGACATTTTCCTTAACCCACACTGGTAGAGAGAAGTTCAATACGGCAATTGCAATACCTACTGTTAGCGATGAAATGAAAAGCATAGGTATATTGCCGATAGCTCTTAAAAAGATTGCAACAGTCAAGACAATAAGTGCAACCGAAATTACTCGATTAGTTCCACCTATTTTTCCAACGAGTGGCATTAAAAATGCACTTCCGGCAAAACACAGAACTGTTAAAGAGGTTAAAAAGGAGAGCAAAAAAGAGCTCAAGTGATACTGCTCTTTAAGAATTGGGATAAGTGGGCTCATAATCGTTAACCCTGCGCGCATGTTTATTGCCGCTATAAAAATCGGTAAGCCTTTTACTATCGCCTGCTGGTTAGTCACTGCTGGATTAGGCACTGCCTAACTCTAGCCCTTAATATAAATTTAAAGCGAGTTTATTAGCTGTTGAGTATGTGATTCCATGTGGTTACGCGCTTTTCCGATTAAGAATGAGACACTGACTTCTCCAGCTTCGGGATGTATTGAATTTTTCTCCCATTGCTCAGCAGTAAGTGGAGACAACGTTACATGCACCAATTTGCCAATAGATTCGATTAAAGAAAGAGAAGTAGACCAATCGCGACCCTCATAGTTAAGTACAGATGGATATAAATCTTCCTCAAAGGGAATTACTGCTGGCTTATCAATAGTTAGAGCATTGAAATATCGAATAGCAAAATGCATCTCAGCATCGGCAACATGGTGCAAGATAAAAGCTGGAGACCACTCACCAGGAAGTTTTGAAATCGCAACGTTTGTACTATCCAACTTCTTGGCTGCTGCCATGAATGCTTGATAGTGCTGAAAATATTCGCTTAATATCTCTTGGCTCATGGGCAGATTCTACTTTAACCAATCAGTTATTTTCGACTTGATAGACTCCGTGTCAATCTAGTGCACTTGCAAATTGGCTAGCATAGAGATCAAAGTAGAAGCCCTTATTGGCCATTAGTTCTTGGTGCTTACCCTGCTCAATAATCCTGCCTTTATCCATCACCAATATGGTGTCGGCATCCCGAATCGTTGAAAGTCTGTGGGCGATTACAAAACTAGTTCTTCCTAAACGAAGTTTTGCCATGGCATGCTGGACCATTACCTCGGTACGTGTATCAACCGATGAAGTAGCTTCATCGAGGATTAAGATCGCAGGATCTGCCATGAAGGCTCGAGCGATTGTGATCAGCTGGCGCTCACCGTTAGATACCGTTGAATTATCATCAGAGACTTTTGAATCATAACCCTCGGCCAATGAGCGCATAAAGTGATCGATATTGGCAGCCTTTGCCGCAGCCACAACTTTTTCATGGGATGGATCTTGGCTTCCAAAAGCGATATTTTCTTGCATCGTGCCTTCAAAGAGCCATGTGTCTTGCAAAACCATGCCGAATTGGCGACGTAGATCATCTCGAGTCAATGATCGAATATCAACGCCATCCAAGGTAATACGTCCAGAGTTAACCTCATAAAAACGCATAATTAGGTTAACCAAAGTTGTCTTACCGGCACCTGTTGGTCCAACAATTGCTATCGTCTCTCCTGGCTTGACGGTGAGATTCAACTCTTCAATCAGCGGCTTATCGGCTGAATAACTAAAGAAGACATTTTCAAACTTAACTTCTCCAACTGCTCGATCGATTGTGACTGCATCAACGGTTTCAGGCTCTTGCTCTCCAGCATCTAGGAATTCAAATAGTCGCTCAGCAGATGCAACGCCAGATTGGATGCTGCTCATTAGACCGGCAATCTGAGCAAGTGGCATTGCAAACTGTCTTGAGTATTGAATGAAGGCTTGAACGTCACCGAGTGACATTGAGCCTGTTGCGACTCGATAGCCACCGAGTACAGCGATTCCAACATAGATTAAGTTAGACACCAAGGCGGTTGTTGGCTGAATGATGCTCGACATAAACTGGGCTTTAAAGCTTGAATCGCGAAGCTCTGTATTTAGTGCTGCAAAATCTTTAATTGCACTTTCTCGCCGACCAAAGACTTTAACTAATGAGTGCCCTGTGTGCATCTCTTCAACATGGCCATTGAGTTTTCCTGTCCAATCCCACTGTGCTACAAACTCACGTTGTGATCGCTTTGCAATTTTTACCGACAGGAAGATGCTAATCGGTATTGCAACTAGAGAAATCAATGCGAGCTCCCAGCTGATCCAGACCATCATGATTAAAACTGAGATAATGGTTAAGAGAGAGTTGAGAATCTGTGATAAACCCTGCTGTAATGAGTTAGCAATATTGTCGATGTCATTTGTAACGCGACTCAACAGATCCCCGCGGGACTGTGTATCAAAGTAGCTAAGTGGAAGACGTCCGATCTTCTCCTGCGCCATTCTTCTTAATCTAAACACGCTTCGTTGAGTTACGCCGGCCATGAGGTATGCCTGTATCCACATCAAGATAGATGCAACGACATAAATTCCAATTGCCAAAATTAATATCTTAAGAACAGCACTAAAGTCGATTCCCTTGCCAGGGACAACTCCGCTCTTACTCAACATATCGGCAAAAGTATCTTGCCCTTTGGCCCGCAGGCCTGCGATGGCCTGCTCCTTTGAAATCCCGCTAGGTAATTGGTGACCTAAAAAGCCATAGAAAATATAGTTAGTTGCACGGCCAAGGATTTTTGGACCAAAAGATCCGATTACAACGCTAACGGTAATGAGGGATAAGACTATAGAGAGCGTTGTTCTCTCTGGTCTTAACTCTCGCAACAAGCGATTGAGAGAACCTTTGAAGTCTTTGGTTTTCGCAGGTGGTGCGCCGAACATTCCCGCCATTGGTCCGCCGCGAGGCGCAGCTGGTGCAGAGCGTGTGGTACTCATGCAGCTTCCTCCGGGCTCAATTGAGAAAGCACTATCTCTTTATAAGTCTGGCAGCTTTTCATCAAATCGTGATGCTTACCAATACCTACTATTGATCCTTGATCTAAAACGATTATCTGATCGGCGTTGAGAATCGTGCTTACTCGTTGAGCAACAACGATTAGAGTTGATTCCTTTGCGCTTTCTTCCAGTGCCGCTCGAAGATTTGCATCTGTCGTGAAATCTAGCGCTGAAAAACTATCATCTAAAATATAGATCCTTGGATTCTTAGCTATCGCCCTTGCAATGGCCAACCGTTGGCGCTGCCCTCCCGAAAAATTAGTACCGCCTTGGGCCACAGGGGCTTGCAGCTTTTCACCTAAATCTTCAACAAAATCGCGTGCTTGCGCTGTCTCTAGCGCTTTCCACATCTGCTCATCGCTTGCTTCCAAATCACCGTATCGCAGGTTCGATGCAATCGTGCCACCAAAGAGAAATGCTCGTTGAGGAACTAATCCAATATTTGACCACACTGACTCGAGCTCTTGGTCTCGCAGATTAACTCCATCGATGAGAACCTCCCCTTCGGTTGGGTCTATAAATCGTGGGATCAAATTAACGAGAGTTGATTTTCCACTGCCCGTACTTCCTACGATTGCCGTGAACTCTCCTGGTTGAGCCGTAAAAGTGATTCCTGTTAAGACTGGGTGCTCAGCCCCCGGGTACCTAAATTCGACGTCTCTAAATTCGATTTTTCCTGCATGAACCGCTGGGGCTTGAGGTGAGAGCGTTTCGACAACTGACGATGGAGTGTTTAAGACCTCCTGGATACGTTCGGCGCTTGCAGCGGCACGAGGAATCATTAAAGACATCATCACTGCCATCATGACGCTTGAAAGAATCTGCATAATGTAGGAAAGAAAAGCAGTGAGATCACCAATCTGCATGTCTCCGGTATCAATTAACTTGCCACCAAACCAAATAACGGCAACGCTCGTTAAGTTCAGAATCAACATCAAGATTGGAAACATAGCTGCAAATGTGCGAGTCACGCTCAAGGTCGTGGCCATTAAATCTTCACTCGCTTCTGCAAAACGCTTTTCTTCAAAGTTAGTTTTAACAAAGGCCCTGATAACACGAATTCCGCTGATCTGCTCGCGCAAGACTAAGTTTATTCGATCAATTTTGATCTGCATCACTCTAAATAAAGGCACGATCCGACGTAGTAGAACCAAGACCATAAGAGACATCACCGGGAGCGCCAGTAGCAGCAGCCGTGATAACCGTGCATCAGTCCTAATAGCCATTATCGATGCACCAATACCGGTTATCGGTGCACTGAGCATCATTGTTAATCCCATAAATAGAAGCATCTGCACTTGCTGGACATCATTTGTATTTCTTGTAATCAATGATGGCGCGCCGAACTTATTTAATTCTCGTGTTGAAAATCTTTCAACAGATGCAAAGACTGATCCTCGCAAGTCAGCACCAAAGGCCATTGAAATCTTTGCGCTCAAATATGCCAGGAGAATCGAAGCTCCCATTACGAGTGCTGAAGATGCCAGCATCACAAAGCCGATCTTCCAGATATAGGAGATATCGCCTTTAGCTACACCATTATTGATTAAATCTGCATTAAGACTAGGAAGGTAAAGGTTAGCTATTGACTGCACCAAGAGGAGAATAGATATGGCAGCGACCTGGTTGCGATACGGATGAAGGTATTCCTTGAGTAGTTTTGTTAGCACTTGACGTGCTCATCCCAAGCCGCATTAATAGTTTGTAGAAAAGCCTCCAGTGGCTGCGCGCCAGAAATGGCGTATTTCATATCTACGACAAAGAATGGAACCCCTGTTGCGCCAAGTTGAGATGCCAATGCTCTGTCTTCCAAGACTTCGCTCTTATATTGATCGGACTCGAGCACGCTCATAACATCGAGTGAAGAAATCCCTATCGACTCGGCAATCGTACATAGATCTTGATGTGAAAATAGCGGAAGTGAATTTTCAAAATAACCAGAGTACATCGCCTCTAGAAGTTGATCTTGCTTACCAATTGTTTGAGACCAAAGGAGCAACCTGTGAGAATCAAAGGTGTTGCCCGATAAGGTCTCATCAAGGTTGTAACAAAGTCCTTCACCATCGGCTATTGCACAAACATTTGCCTGCATCGACTTTACATCTGCTGGTGTTGCTCGGTATTTATCAGCTAAGAGTTTACTCGTAGGCATTGTCTCCTTGGCATCTGGCTGAAGTTCGAATGCTCGATGCCGGATAGTTATTTCATCTCTATATTCGAGCTGACTGATCGCATTCTCAAGGCGTCGTTTTCCGATAAAACACCAAGGACATACAACATCAGACCAGACGTCAATAATCACTTGGAAAGAGTATCTCTAATCATGTGCATATAAAATCGGCCTGGCTGCTTTTCACTCTCCCTCCTAAAACCAGCATCTTCAAATCCCAGTGCTCTATATGCCTTTATTGCACTCTCGTTATCGGTCCATACCCCAAGTCCCTGACGCATCCATCCTTTTGCAACGACGTGTTTATCAAGATAGTCAAAGAGTGCGCGCAACGCGCCTTGTCCACGGTATGAAGGATCACTCCAACAACCTCCAATCCAGCATGTAGCTCCGTGATCACCATTAAGGACCTCTATATACATCATGGCTATGTCGACTTTGCTTTTGGACGCAACTAGAAAATCTAATTTTACAACTCTGTTGTGCCACTCATCTTCGCTGTAGTGGCTTTCGATGTCAAAAGTTCCGCCAAAGGCATCAGGGTTTTCCAGAAGAGATGCTAGGCGGATTTTGCGCAGCCTTTCCCATTCATTTACTACAATTTCTGTAACGATGATAGGGCTTCCCATGTGCCAATTCTGCCTTATCAAAGAAAACAATGAGCCTTGAAAGTAGCCCGATATATACTTTTTCTGTGGAGCAATTCGAAGACGAGGTTATAGAGCGCTGGGGCAATACCGATGCTTATCACCAATCTCAATCGAAAACATCTAAGTACTCCCATGAGGATTTTGCCGCTGCTAAGGTAGATCAAGAGGCGGCGACAGAAATGTTTGTTTACGCCTTTGGCAATAGCCTAAAAATAGATTCCAGCGAAGCGCAAGCCGCAGTTGTTGCTCATCGCGTTGCTATCAGTAAGTGGTTTTACGACTGCTCGATAGAGATGCAAAAGAGCTTGGCCAGTATGTATATCGCTGATGAGAGATTTAAGAAATACTACGATGATCGCGCACGAGGTCTTGCCCAGTTTGTACACGATGCCATCATGATTCAATCGCTTTAAGGAATTGATCATTGAGCCAACCAATTTCGGCTAAATCAGCCCTCACGGATCTTCGCTCTCTTGCTAAAGCAGGTAAGGCCGCAGACTTGCAACGCTTTTTTAAGACTGCCCCGGGTGAGTATGGTGAGGGTGATATTTTCTTAGGAGTAATGGTGCCGCAAACCCGAGAG
>WLOR01000055.1 GCA_009699165.1 Actinomycetota bacterium
ATATCCAATCTAGATCAACGCGAGATACCAGTGCTTTCTTTAATGATCGTAAGTATGGTGAATTATGGGTTGGTCGGCGCTACACAACCGATGAAGCATCAGCACGATTTGGAATAGAAGTTCGTAAAGTCGAAAACCTTGCAGCGCTGTTAAATGATGGCACGCCAGCGGTTGCACTCAACGGTTTTGACGAACTAATCGATACACATATCACGAATAATCCTCGTGGATCTGAATTAGAAAACTTCGTATCTGTTGCTCGTCTTATTAAAGATGAATATGAAATTAATCAGCTTCAGAAATCAGTTGATGTAACTCACCGTGGATTTAATGATGCCATTCGTGCATTACCCGCTGCAGTTCTTACCCCTAGAGGCGAGCGCGTAGTCGAAGCTGCTTTTTACGGACGTGCCCGTATAGAAGGTAATGAACTTGGTTATGACACTATCTCTGCTGCTGGATCTCATGCATGCGTTCTCCATTGGACGCGCAACGATGGTGATGTTAAAAATGGTGAGCTGTTATTACTAGATGCAGGTGTTGAGTTAGATTCTTATTACACCGCCGACATAACTCGTACTTTCCCAATTAGTGGAAAATTCTCACCAGCACAACGCACTTTATATATGTTGGTGTATGAGGCTCAAAAGGCAGGTTTTGCAGCAATCCGTGCCGGAGTAGATTTCCTTGAAATTAATAAAGCCTGTCATACAGTTTTAGCTCAAGGATTAGTCGATATGGGAGTATTAACGATTAGCGCTGAAGAGTCGATGCGCCCCGAAGTTGGTCTGCACAAACGTTGGACTCTGCATGGTGTTAGCCATATGTTGGGTTTGGATGTCCATGACTGCGCACAAGCTCGTAAAGATCAATACACCAATGCAAAGTTAGAGGCGGGAATGGTTTTGACTGTAGAGCCTGGACTCTATATCCAACCTGATGACGAGTTATTTGCCCCCGAGTATCGCGGTATTGGAATACGAATTGAGGACGACGTCTTGGTCACCGAAACCGGCTGTTTTAATTTGAGCGAAAACATGCCTCGACATCCTGACGACATCGAAGCCTGGATGGCATCACTGCGCTAGAGATAAACCTAACCACGCGGCGGTTAGACCAAAAACTATTGATGCGCTGAGGTTGATAGCTGCTGTCCCATATCGCTTGAGCTCATAGGCAAGAAAGAAATCAAGCATAAGTGTCGACCACGTTGTAAATGAGCCGGCAAAACCAATAACAAAAAAAGCATGTGCGTTTATTGAACTCTTCATCGTTAAACCAAAAATGAATGAGCCAACAATGTTCACCGCAAATATTCCGTATGGTTTTGAAGAGAATTTCCGAACATATTGATCTATTGCAAAACGTGCTGGAGCACCTATTGCTGCGCCACAGATTACAAGTAACGTTCTCATAAGCGCACCGGAATGGTTTTACGTGCAATCGGCAGTACAACAACAATCGTTAGTAGCGAAAACATTATGTTATGAATGAGAAAAAGCTGCCCACCTTCATGTGGTTCCAGGGTTAATCCAGCAACTGCAGAAAAGGTTGTCAGCCCCGCACAAAACCCTGGAAGTAAAAGGTGTCGTAGGTTTTGAGTTCCTCTTCGCTCCAGAAAAACAAGTAGAAAAGTTGCAATAGCGACACCAACTAAATTAGCTGTAAGTGTCGCGTTGCGGCCATCTTCGAGTGTAAGGGTGAGCCAATAACGAACGAGAGATCCCGCTACCCCGCCAATAGAAACTAAAAACAAGGCTTTCAGAGTGGCAGAGCTTTCTTTGTTACTCCTGAAATCAGGCGGGTAATCACGCTAATAACCAGTGCTGCGAAAATTGCAGACCAGAAATTATTGACATCGAGTTTCTCACTCCATCTAGCAACTAACATCAAAATCGCAGCGTTAACCACGACGAGGAATAGTCCGAGCGTCAAAATAACGGCAGGAAGTGTCAGTAATTTTAGAAGTGAACCGAGGGTTGCGTTGAGTAAGCCAAAAAGGAGTGCCACCCAAAGATATGTAGTGAAGCCACCTTTTACATCAATCCCAGGAATAAGTGCGGTTGCTACCCAAAAAGCGGCGCTCAGCGCACCCCAGCGAATAAGTATTTTCATAGGTTAATTAAATACCCTCACGTCGGCGAATTTTGGAACCTAACCAACGAGCTGGATCATATTTAATATCCACGACGCGCTCTTTCATTGGGATAATCGCGTTGTCGGTAATGCGGATGTGCTCAGGGCAGACCTCAGTACAGCACTTAGTGATGTTGCACATTCCAAGTCCATGCTCTTCTTGAGCAGTCCGTTTGCGGTTTTTGAGTTTATCAAGCGGGTGCATATCCAACTCTGCAATACGGATAAAGAAGCGTGGTCCAGCAAAGGACTTCTTGTTTTCCTCATGATCACGGATTACGTGACACGTATCTTGACACAAGAAACACTCGATACATTTGCGGAACTCTTGGCTGCGCTCGACATCGACCTGTTCCATGCGCGCTTGGCCCGGTGCTAACTCATCAGGATGAGCATAAGCCGGAATCTCCATAGCTTTCTTGTAATTAAAAGATACGTCCGTGACCAAATCTTTTATTACTGGAAATGCGCGAAGTGGTGTAACTGTGATTGTTTCTTCATCGCCATAGGATGCAACTTGCGTCATACATGCCAGACGAGGCTTTCCATTAATCTCCATCGAACAAGAGCCGCACTTGCCAGCTTTACAGTTCCAGCGAACTGCTAGATCGCCCATTTGCGTAGCCTGTACGCGATGGATTACATCAAGTACTACTTCGCCCTCGTTGGCCTCTACTTGAACATCTTGAAGTGCGCCATCTTTGGCATCGCCGCGCCAGATACGTAGATTAATCATGCGTGCCATTAGTTGGATCCGCCTTTCGCAATTTCTTCAGATGTCATGTACTTCTCTAACTCATGTACATCAAAGAGGTCGAAAAGTTCTTTAGGAAGTGCTGGTAGTGCTTGTTCGCGAACATTTACTTGTGTCCCATCAAAGGATGAGATGTGATTGATTTGGCGCCACTTGTTGTTCATACCTGGGAAATCATCGCGTGTATGTCCACCGCGGGACTCTTGTCGCAATAGCGCTGACTTTGCCGTCGATTCGGCAACTAACAACATGTTGTCTAAATCGAAAGCTAAATGGAATCCCGGATTGAACTTTCGCCCGCCGCTTACAGAAACATTTGCGCTGCGTTTTCTAATATCTGCAATCTTTGCGATTGCCTCCTCTAGCTCACTAGCGGTTCGAATGATTCCAACTAAATTATGAGCAACTTCTTGTAACTCGGCATGAAGTGAGTATGAGTTTTCGCCACCTTCACGATCAAATGGAGCTTGAATTTTGGCCGCTGCGCCTTGGATTGCTCCCTGGCTTACTGGATTGCTCCCATTGCTCTTCACATACTGGGCTGCGCCAATTCCAGCGCGACGGCCAAAGACCAAGAGATCTGTCAAAGAGTTTCCGCCCAAGCGGTTTGATCCATGCATTCCGCCAGCAACTTCTCCTGCTGCAAATAATCCAGGCACGCCTACTGCTGCTGCAGTATCAGGATCGACCTCTACTCCACCCATCACATAGTGACATGTTGGGCCAACCTCCATCGGCTCTTTTGTAATATCAACACCTGCAAGTTCGTAGAACTGGTGCCACATAGATGGAAGGCGCTTCTTAATAACCTCAGCAGATAGGCGTTTTGAAACATCTAGATATACGCCGCCGTGTTCGGTTCCACGACCTGCTTTAACCTCACTATTAATTGCACGAGCAACTTCATCGCGCGGTAATAGTTCAGGAGGACGTCGATTGTTATCTTGATCTGTATACCAACGATCTGCTTCTGCCTCGTTGTCGGCATAAATACTTTTGAATACATCGGGAATGTACTTGAACATAAAACGCTCACCCAATGTGTTGGTTAATACACCGCCCTCACCACGCACTGACTCTGTAACCAAAATCCCGCGCACAGATGGTGGCCAAACCATTCCTGTTGGATGGAACTGTAAAAACTCCATGTCCACTAAGTTTGCGCCGGCCTTGAGCGCTAATGCGTGACCGTCCCCTGTGCCTTCCCAAGAGTTCGATGTGATTTTAAATGTTTTACCTACTCCACCGGTTGCAATAATGACTGTTGGTGCTTCAAATAAAACCTCTGCACCGGTTTCGCGCCAGTAACCATATGCGCCTGAAACTTTTCCATTCTCTTTCAAAATATCTGTAATCGTTAACTCGGCGAAGACTTTGATGTTGCTCTCCATCGAACCGTACTGCTCGCCATCTTTTTGTTGCAACGCAACAATTTTCTGCTGCATTGTGCGGATGAGCTCTAAACCAGTACGGTCACCAACGTGAGCAAGGCGCGGATATTCGTGGCCACCAAAGTTGCGCTGTGAAATCTTTCCCTCTTTGGTGCGATCAAAAAGCGCACCCCATGTCTCTAACTCCCAGATGCGATCTGGCGCCTCTTTAGCGTGAAGCTCTGCCATACGGTAATGATTGAGGAATTTTCCACCGCGCATAGTGTCGCGAAAGTGAACCATCCAGTTGTCATTGTCGTTGACGTTTCCCATGGATGCTGCAGCGCCGCCTTCGGCCATAACAGTATGGGCCTTACCAAATAAGGATTTACAGATGATTGCAACGCGTAATCCAGCTTCGCGGGCTTCAACTGCTGCACGTAGACCTGCTCCACCTGCGCCAATTACAAGGACGTCGTATGAGTGAGTCTCTAAATCTGTCATGTTAATTTCCTTTAGAAGAAGTAGAAGTTAGAGATTGCACCTGATGCAACCGCGCGGACGTAAATATCGGCACTTGCGACCCCGAAGAGTGAGATCCAGGCAAAGGTTGGGTGCTTGTGATTGAGCACGGAAACGATCGTCCACGCTTTATAGCGCACTGGATGTTTAGAGAAATGCTTTAAACGTCCGCCTAAAGTATGGCGACATGTGTGGCATGAAAGAGAGTAGAACCACAACATTGTCGTTGAGAACAAGAACACGAGAGTTCCTACGCTCATATGTCCCCATTGCTTGTCTTGATCTCTAAAAGCCAAGATTGTGTCCCACGTTAAAATCACATTAAAGATTAAGCCGGCATAAAAGAACCAACGGTGACTATTTTGCAAAATTAGCGGTGCGCGAGTTTCGCCTGTGTACTTCGTGTGTGGCTCTGCCACTGCACATGCAGGTGGTGACATCCAAAATGCTCGGTAGTACGCCTTACGATAGTAATAACATGTCATTCGAAAACCGAGTGGAAAAATCAAGATAAATAAAGCTGGTGAGATTCCAATTCCAAAGTACTTATTATTAAAGGGTTGGCCAAAGAATGAGAGGGCACTTCCTGGCTCACACGATGTAGATAAGCAAGGTGAGTAAAACGGTGAGATCAATGGCTCAGTAAAATAATATTTATTTTCAAAGGCTCTAAATGTTGCGTAGATAACAAAGGAGAAAAGAACTCCAAAAGTAATAGCGGGTTGTAGCCACCATTTATCTGTGCGCAAAGTGCGCTCTTTAATCTTCGCTCGTGTTGGTGAAAAAACACCTGACATTGCACGCCCCCAGTTTCATTATTTTGGGTAAATCACTAGGGGATAGTGTCCTCTTGCCGAGAAAAAACGGCTATAAAAATGCACGCCTAGCGGCTATGAACTCAGCCACACACGAGAGAAAAATGGCGGAGGGCGTGGGATTTGAACCCACGAAACTTTCGTTTGCCGGTTTTCAAGACCGGTGCACTCGGCCGCTATGCGAGCCCTCCGTGGGAGAGGTTACCTGAAGTCAGCGCTATCGAAAAATCGGTGAGATTTAGGCTGGCAGATCCAATAACTCTTCAATAACTATCGCAACCCCATCGGCTGCATGAGGGCCTGCGATTCCAGTAGCGTGCTTATATCCATCTGGGTGTCCATCGGCCATTGCAAAAGATCGTCCACACCATTGAAGCATTGAAAAATCATTGGGGTTGTCACCAAAAGAGATGCAGTCACTGGCATCTATATTTAACCGTCCAGCCACTTTTGCAAGTGTTTGTCCCTTGGAAATTCCTAACGCTGATATCTCTAGTAATGACTCATTTGCATTTGAGTGAGTCACCGTTACAAGCCCATCTAATTCGCGCAAAGCCACATTCAACATCTCATCTGATGTGTACTCGCCATCGCTGCATCTAGCCAGCATTTTGAAAGCAGGACCTTTAATTGCATCTTCAATTCTTTCAACACCGACATTATCCATACCAACATCCCAACGCGGAACGTAAGATTTTTCACGGTGATAATAATCGTGTGATTCAATTGCAAAAGAGATTGGTGGGATTGCAGCACGCATCAAGCGCGCAACTTCGCTCTGCTCTTCTTTAGAGATCATCCACTCTTCAGTTACGGTGCTTGTCTTTAAGTCGTAGAGCATTGCACCGTTGCCACAAATAGCTTCACCGAATCCAAAGGTGTCTCGTATCTCATTCATCCATCGTGGCGGTCTGCCAGTGACGAAGAAAATATGTACGCCCATTTTATGGGCTTTTGTGAAAGCCTCAATCGTTCGAGAAGAAATTGTTCCGTCGTGTTGAACTATGGTTCCATCTAGATCAGTTGCAATAAGTTTTGGACGCTTACTCACACCAACTCAAATCGCTCTGTGCCAAGAAATGCTTGAAGTGCTTTAGGAACGTTTACGGTTCCATCAGCATTTTGGTGGTTCTCTAGAATCGCAACAATCATGCGTGGAATCGCAACTAACGTTCCGTTTAACGTGGCTACAGACTTAGTGCCATCGGCATCTTTGTATCGAATGTTTAATCGACGTGCTTGAAACTCAGTGCAGTTAGATGTACTTGTAACTTCACGGTAAGCATTTTGTGTGGGAATCCAGGCCTCGATATCAAACTTACGATTTGCACTCGATCCAAGATCACCAGATGCAACATCGATAACTCTGTAAGGAATCTCCATGGCATTAAGGAAGTCTTTTTCCCATTGCAATAAGCGTTTGTGCTCTTCTAGCGCTTGGTCTGGATGGCAGAAAGAGAACATTTCGACTTTATCAAACTGGTGCACTCGAATGATTCCACGAGTGTCTTTACCGTATGTCCCGGCCTCACGGCGAAAACATGATGAATAGCCGGCATATCTAATAGGTAACTTCTCGGCTGGTAAAACCTCATCCATATGAAAAGCAGCGAGTGGAACTTCACTTGTACCCACCAAATAAACATCATCCTTTTCTAGGTGATAAACATTTTCTGCAGCTTGGCCTAAGAATCCGGTTCCTTCCATCGCTGATGGATTTACTAATACTGGCGGAATCACGGGTGTGAAGCCGGCTTTTAGGGCTGATGCAATCGCAAAATTAACGAGAGCAAATTCAAGCATCGCCCCTGTGCCTGTTAAGTAGTACGAGCGTGATCCTGCAACCTTTGCGCCCCGTTCGGTATCAATAGCGCCAAGTAATTTTCCAAGCTCGACGTGATCTTTTGCTTCAAAATCAAAAACGCGTGGTGTTCCGACGTGTTCGATTACAACGAAATCCTCTTCGCCTCCGATTGGTGCAGATGGATCCAATATATTTGAAAGCTGCATAACGAGAGTTTTTGTTGCATCCTCTAACTCAGTGCGCTTAGTGTCTGCCTCTTTAACTTTATTAGCTAAGGATTTTGCGTTTTCTAGTAAAGCGGCTTTTTCATCACCTTTTGCTCCTGCAACAGCCTTTGATAAAAGGTTTTGCTCTGCTCGTAGGGCTTCAAACTCACTTAATGCAATGCGGCGAAGCTCATCGCTTGCTAAAACTCTATCGACGATACTTTCATCTTCTCCACGTCCTTTTTGCGATGCGCGAACTGCATCGGGATTTTCGCGTAAGAGTTTAATATCGATCATTTGCTAACCTTTTCTCGCGGATACGAACCGAGGAAACGAATATCTTCACAGATTGCGCGCAAGGCTTCGATCGTCTCTTTAACTGGAGCATCCGTCGAGTGGCCCTCTGCATCGATAATAAAATGGTAGTGCCCAAGTTCTAATCCAGTCGGGCGGCTTTGAATGAAAGTAAGGTTTACATTGCGCTTAGCGAACTCGGTTAAAATATCTAAGAGCGCACCTGCATGGTCGATGCCGATAAAAACTGCTAAAGATGTGCGATCAAGGCCTGTGGCTTTTGGTAGAGCCCCTGGTTTGGAGACCAATACAAAACGAGTAACTGCTCCAGCGTTGTCCCCAATATTGTCGGCGATAACGCGTAGACCGTAATGCGCAGCGGCAACTGGAGCTGCAATCGCTGCATCGAACTCTCCTCGGCCAATGGCTTCGGCTGCCGCTGCCGTAGATGCTGTCGCAATTAACTCTGCGTCGGGATAGTTGTGGGCGATATATGCACGGCACTGAGCCTCAGCATGAGGGTGTGTTGCAATTCGGCGAATATCAATAGAGTCGTTTTTTACCATGAGTGCAAATGAGACTGGAAGCGTTACTTCTCCCACAATAGATAGTGGAGTCCCGGTTGCCAGTTCATCTAATGTGCGCGCGACGACACCTTCTACTGAGTTCTCAATTGGCACCAATGCAAAGTGGGCCTTGCCTACTCGTACGGCATCTAGCGCCGCGGTGACATTTGCATAAGGAATTAGTGAATCATTTGAAGAGGTGATTTTTTTAAGCGCCGCTTCGGTAAAAGTCCCCTTTGGGCCAAGATATGCATATGTACTCACTTGCTAATGATACCCGAGCGTTTTGCGTGCGAATGACGGATTATTCGTGATTAATACTTCTACACCGTTATCGGAACAAAATCGCATATCGTCAGCGTCATCTACTGTCCAGACGAAGAGTTTGCGCTGATCGTGAGTGAGTTCGGGTTTTGAGCGAAGAAGGTTGACGCTTGGTCCTAAATACCGTGCCGATGTAAATCTTCGCATAAGGCTATTAAATCGATCTTCGAGTAGGGCGACTGTGGGTTGAAGGGGATTGATTCTTCTAATATTTTCTATGGCCAGCCATGAAAAAGACATAATAGTTATTGCTGTTTGGGAATCTTCTTCGGAGATAAGCTCCATAACTTTCTTTTCAACTTGGCTGCCAGTTGGAACAGGGTGTTTGGTTTCGATCGCTAACTCTTTCTTAGTATCTCGAGCTAGCTCAAGTAGGTCTTCTAGCAAAATAGCCTCTGGATAATGACGTTTTATCTCCAAATAGTCCATCTCGGCGATGCGACCAGAAAAACTAGCGATGCGTTTCATATCGGCGTCATGC
>WLOR01000056.1 GCA_009699165.1 Actinomycetota bacterium
TCCAGATCCAGGTTATCTTGATGTGTATTCATCAACGAAGCCAAGTGCACAAGCACTAGCGTCGCAGGAATCACAAAACCAGCGCCAAGCATTCAAAAGCATGTTCACCGCGCTAACAACGACGTGTATCGCTGCTCCACTTTACATCTTCCACTGGAGGCAGACTAAGAAAGATTCTTAATCAGCGAAGAGCTATAGGTCGCAAATCTGAATCATTAAACAAATACCATTGGATATTGCACACTTGCACTGGATGGTCTAAATCCTCACCCCGCCACGAATCAGTTGATTCTGCAAAATCGAAATTCTTGAGAACATGGTGGTGTAAACCATCGGTATGTATAAACCACTCTTCCCAGATTACGTCAGTCTTTGGCTTTGAAACCGGATGTAGGTGTAGAACTCCACTGGCGATTACCGAGTTAGGCATCCAAGAAAAAACTAATCCACTGAACGGTGACTGTTGAAGCGCTGAATCATTGAGTGGTTTTAAGAAAACCTCCTCGTAGCTGATTCCAAGTTTGTCGCAAAATTGAATCAGATCAATCTCAGTCCATCGCTGCAGGATCTCTGTTTTCCAATCAGTGGTACTCATACGTAATGCTTCCTCATCGCTCTATAAACGTTGTGACTGTGGTGACTTGAGCATTTATAACAAAATTGTTATCAATCTCAGGCCCCCTGTGGCTTGACGGGTGACGGTAGCACAGAGATAGGGTTCGGGACAACGTTGTCTCATGTGTAAAAACGGGGACGAAATATTCGTCCCTACACTAACGTCCAAGAATCGAAAGGTATTAATTAATGAACTCATTTAAGAAGCTATCTGCTGGCTTAGTTGCCGCAGGTGTAGCAGGCGCTTTGCTTACTGGAACAGTTGTAGCTCCAGCACATGCAGCAAACAAGAAAATCGCATTTGTTATGGGTGCAGAGTCTGATCCATTTTTCCAAGCGATGAAGGTTGGCGCAGAGGCTGCTGCCAAGGCAAACAACATTGATCTAATCTGGCAGGGAGATCCATCTGAGTACTCACCAGCAACTCAGATTCCAGTTGTTGACCAGGTTCTAGCACTCAAGCCAGATGGACTTGTTCTAATCCCAACTGATCCAACTGCTCTTCAAGCATCAGTCACAAAGGCAAAAGCGGCCGGCATCCCTGTCATTAACGTTGACACACGTGTTGGTGATTTAACTGATGTACTTTCATTCATCACTGGCGACAACGCTGACGGTGGAGCAAAGGCAGCCGATGCACTTGCAAAGGCAATCAAGTGGAAGAAGGGCGGCAGCTACCAAGTAGTTGTTGGTCTTACATCTGCAACAGCAACTACAAACGTTGCACGCCTTAATGGTTTCTCAAAGGCAATTGCTAAGAAGTACCCTGGTATCAAAATTGTTGATAAGGCGTACTCACAATCTCAGCCAGCAAAGGCGAACACAAACGTTTCTAACTGGCTCACAAAGTATCCAAAGCTTTCAGGAATCTTTGCAATTGACGGAACAAACGCTGCAGGTGCAGCAGCTGCTCTACAGGCAAAGGGTCTAACTGGCAAGATTGCTCTTGTTGGATACGATGCTTACAAGACAAACGTTGACCTGATTGGTAAGGGTGTATTTACAGCTCTTGTTGCTCAGGATCCAGCAGCCGAGGCTAAGTTAGCAATTGAGACACTTGTTAAGTTCTTTGCAACTGGCTCAAAAGATGGAATTAAGGCTGAGGTCGTTATTCCAAACGTTGTGCTTTCAAAGACAACATCAAAGGCTGATTTAGCTAAGTACACATACGTTCAAAAGTAAGTACATAGCAGTAGCTAGATTGGGCTTCTAGTTTTCTAGAGGTTCAGGGTGCAGAATAACCAGCGCCCCCGTTAAGGGGGCGCTGGTTACTTACAAAGAGAGAAGTAGAGATGACATCAGAGCAAGGCGTGAAAGCTTTCGCCAAGAAATTGATTGGTAATCAACAGTTTTTACTGCTTCTCGTGTGGTTTGCAATGATTGCATTCTTTTCAGCTTTCAACAGTATCTTTTTTAGCACAGCTGTATTTGGAAATATTCTCCTCGACTGGGCACCAGTAGTCTTGATGGCAGTTGGTCAAACTTTTGTCATTATTTCTGGAGGAATTGATTTATCCGTAGGATCAACAGTTGCCTTATCTGGTGTAGTCGCCGCATTTCAAATGCAATACATGATGAATGCGGGGAGGAACCAGTGGCTTGCCATTGCAGTTGGAACACTTGTGGCAGCGTTAACTGGAGTTGTCATTGGATTAGTAAATGGCTTTCTTATTACTAAGGCAAAGATCGTTCCTTTCATTGCCACTTTAGTGACGATGGGTGCTGCATCAGGATTAGCGATCGTGTACTCCGGTGGCGCGCCTATCGGTGGCGGACCGGATAAAGCAATCACGTTGAGCGTGCCATGGCTTGGACCGCTGTCATCTCCAGGAATCGCAGTGATCTTTATCGTGCTCATCTGTGGACTTTTCTTACATCGTGCGCGCTTTGGCCGTTACACATTTGCCATTGGCTCTAACGAATTCGCGGCTCGCAGTGCGGGTATAAATGTCAACCGCCACTATATGAAGATTTATGCACTCTCAGGACTGCTATCTGGTTTGGCAGGAATGTATTTCTACTGCCGCTTAGGTTCAGGTGCGCCAACATCAGGTTACGGTGGAGAACTAGATGCGATTGCCTCTGTAGTTATCGGTGGAGCAGCCTTATCCGGTGGAATTGGGCGGATAACTGGCACAGTTTTAGGCGCATTGATTCTCACGACAACAACGTCGGGATTAATTATTATTGGTGTCGCCCCTGATTGGAAGCAAGTTGTCGTAGCGATTTTAATTGCAGCTGCGGTATTGCTACAAGGATTAAAATCTGGTTCACGAGGGGGTTCACGATGACTTCGCCACTGTATGAAGTACGAAACATTAGTAAGAAATACGGTTCAGTCACTGCGCTAGATAGCGCGGATTTTCAGATTAATCCAGGCGAGATCGTAGGTTTAGTCGGTGACAATGGAGCCGGTAAATCAACTCTTGTAAAGGTTTTATCAGGTGCCCATAAGCCAACATCAGGGCAGATTTTTCTAGAGGGACAAGAAGTGTCATGGGATTCACCACGCGATGCGATTGAAGCTGGAGTCGAAACTCTTTACCAAGATTCTGGACTCGCTCCGCATCTGACTGTGGGCGCAAATGTATTCCTTGGGCGTGAAAAATATCTCCCCGGCTTATTAGGAAAATTTGGATTCCTCGATAACAAAGCGATGAATAAAGAGGCGCATGAGGATTTAGAGCGCGTAGGAATCGCTGTACCGGCATCCAACCGTTCAATTTCACAATTATCTGGTGGCCAGCGACAAGCAGTTGCAATAGGACGGGCAGTATCTTGGGCATCAAAGGTGATTATTTTGGATGAACCAACCAATCACTTGGGTGCTCGGCAGGCCGGCGAAGTCCTTGAAGTTATGAAGGCAGCTAAGACCAAAGGCCTCGGTGTTGTTTTTATCTCACACACACTGCCACACGTGTTGGCTGTAACAGATCGAATCGTTGTGTTGCGACTGGGTAAAATCGTTGCGAATGCACCAACATCAGAGTTCGACGCTGAGAAACTGCTTGGGACTATTACAGGTCTTAATCAACTACAGTAAATCTATATGAACAGCGATATCAATCGCCCACGCCCCACAATTCGTGAGGTCGCTGCGCTATCAGGAACCAGTATCAAGACGGTTTCTCGCGTACTTAACGGTGTTTCAACAGTAGATCCTGCACTGGTGAAGAGAGTAAATAAGGCGATCAAAGAGTTAAATTATCGGCCAAATGTTACTGCCGGAAATCTACGCAGAGTAAATGGTCGCACCAACACCATTGGGCTATTGCTCAAAGATATAGCCAACCCGTTCTCATCAGAGCTTCACCGTGCAATTGAAAATCTTGCACGTGAAAGAGGGGTTGATGTTTTAGCGGGAAGTCTGGATGAGCAACCTGAGCGGGAGAGGGATTTAATCGCAACCCTCATCGCACGCCGAGTCGATGGATTAATAATCGTCCCAACTAGCAGTGATCATGCTTACCTGCAAAAAGAGCGTGCTTCTGGAATGCCGATAGTCTTTGTTGACCGCCCTCCAAATAATCTCACGGCAGATACTGTTGTCGCGACAAATGCACTGAGCGCACAGGCTGCAACTGAACATTTAATTGGCAATGGACATAAGAGAATCGCATACGTTGGAGATTCACAGAGTATTTTTACGGCTGCAGAGAGATTTACTGGTTTCAAGGCTGCATTACAAAAAGCAAAACTGAAATTAGATCCATCGATAATTCACCACGGAAGTGAAGGCCATGATGATGTCGCCCAGTTTATTGACAGTGTTTTTGCACGTGAAAATCCTCCCACAGCAATCTTTGCAAGTCAGAACTTTGTCACGATTGCAGCAATACGAGCGCTGAAGCACAAAGGTTTAGAGAAGAAGGTAGCTCTCGTTGGTTTTGATGATCTTGCCTTTGCCGACTTACTTGATCCAGGGATTTCGCTAGTGACTCAAGATATTTCAGCGATGGCAAACGTTGCATCTGGCTTACTGTTTGAGCGTTTGAATGGAAAAAATTCAAAGGCCGAGACTCATGAAATTCCAACGATTTTCACCCCACGTGGATCAGGTGAAATTCCAAACTAGCCTATAAGTTCGCGGTTTCGCTTAATCTCTCGATCGTGCTTGCATGGACGATCCAAGTGCGAGTCATAACAGGCATCACAGAGTAAAACTAGTTGATGGCACTCGGCTTTTTGGCAGTTTCTAAACTCTTTGGTTGGGCCATTGCAGTGAGCACATTCACCGATTAATTTTGTATGATCGCTGAAGTCAATGGTGAGTCGGTCATCGAATGTATAGAGGGAGCCCTCCCAAAGACCGTCATCACCAAAAGCATTACCGTAGCGAACGATTCCGCCCTTGACCTGGTAGACCTCATTAAATCCACGATTTTTCATGACAACTGACAAGATTTCACAGCGGATTCCACCAGTGCAGTAGGTGACAACAGGCTTATCTTTTAAGTGATCGTACTTGCCGCTTTCTATCTCTTTAACGAAATCGTGTGATGTCGTTACGTCAGGCACAACCGCGTTTTTAAACTTTCCAATTTTTGCTTCGAATGCGTTGCGGCCGTCAAAGAAAAAGACATCATCGCCACGCTCTTCAACTAACTTATTAACCTCTTCGGGGCGAAGATGAATTCCACCACCGATAACACCATTCTCATCGACCTTTATCTCTCCAGGATTTCCGAATGCAACTAGTTCATCTTTAACTTTAATCTTGAGCTTAGGAAAGTCATGTCCAGTGCCTTCAGACCATTTGAAATCAATTTTCTTGAAGCCTGGGTATTGGCGCGTGTTTTTGATGTACTTTTTCACATCATCCATATTGCCGCCAAGAGTGCCGTTGATGCCATGAGGTGAGATGAGAATGCGGCCCTTTATATTTAGGGATTCACATAGAGTTTTCTGCCATAACTTAACGGCCTGCGGATCTGAAATTGGAGCAAAGCCATAGTAAAGAATTACTTTATTAAAGTTCATCTCTATTGAGCCCTTTCTGCTAATAACAACGGAGTTAAATCATGAGGCTCAATCCTTTGTGGCCACGTTGGATTTGGTCGCCCAAACCCTTGTGCCAGCACAAATGATGCGCGCTCTTGTGGGGTATCTCCGCCATGCCCGCCAATATCTAAATGTCCATGGTCTGTAGTAATCACTACCAACCATGGCTCATCTTCACTTGCCCGAGCCCGTACCGCCGTGAGTAGATTCTCCACGTAAGTATCGATTCGTGCAATTGCCTGCCTGTATTCATCGCCAACGGAGCCATGAACATGGCCAGCCTCATCAACTCCACAGAAATAAACGAAGGAAACATCAGGGCCATGGTTGCTTATGGCGTAAAAGGCAGCGGATTGAATCTCGGCATCTATTTTTGTATAGCCATATGTTTCACCATCTCGAGTGATGACTCGATGCTGATATGCCTTTTGTTGCTCACGCCGCTCCTGAATAACTGGACCATGACCGGCAGGGTCAACGAGCGGTGGCCATCCTGCAGCTGCAAATGTTGTTGTACTTTGATCTTGGTAGTAGGCAAGTGATAATAAATCTGGGCGATACAAAAGTTTGTGACCGATAAATGAGTTATCGCGAACGCCGTGTTGCTCATGAGTCGAACCTGTCAGCAGAGTCGACCAACTTGGCCCCGACCATGTTGGTGGCTGCATGGTCAACTCTGAAAAGTATGCAGAGTTTTTAAGAGCAGCTATCGAAGGTGAGGATTCGATAGCGCTACTAAAATTGAGGCCATCGATTCCAATGAGAAGGATTTTGCTCTTCATTTATCAAGCAAGTGCAGCAGAGATTGCTGCGGTATGAGCTGGAGATGAACCACAGCAGGAGCCAACGATATTGACTCCCATGGCCTTCATTGCACTTGCGTACTTTGCCATCTCCTCGGGAGTTCCATCATAAATAAACTCATCACCTTGTAGCTTAGGGAGCCCCGCATTTGACTGCGTAATAATGTAAACACCCTCAGGGCGAGCATTCACCATCTCTTGTGCGATTACCTGCATCTCATCGGTTCCTCGGCCACAGTTTGCTCCGATTATGCGAACCCCAAGTGCAGCTAAATGCGTAACGGCCATTCCTGGCTTTACACCCATCATTGTTCTTAAATTTGTATCAAAACTCATCGTTGCGATAATCGGCATTTCGGGTGCGACTTCTTTTGCTGCATTGACTGCAGCTTCAACTTCACCGAGGTCAGACATAGTTTCAATCAAAATCGCATCGACTCCACCAGCAACAAGTCCACGGATCTGCTCGGCAAAGAGTGCTTGTCCACTTTCAAGCGTCATGGTGCCCATCGGCTCCATCAAGTCACCCGAAGGTCCGATATCTCCCATGACAAAGCATCCTGGGTGACGATCTGCAACAGTACGTGCAATCTGCGCACCTGCTTTATTGAGCTCGAAGATGCGATCTTCGAGTCCATGCATAGCAAGTCGGCCATGTGTGCCGCCAAAAGTATTTGTCGTAATAAATCGAGCACCTGCTGCTGCGTATGCTTCGAGCACTGCTTCAATCTCGGCCGGTTTGTCAACGTTCCATAACTCTGGTGCTCCGCCATCGGTTAATCCACGATCTTGCAACATCGTTCCCATTGCGCCATCGGATGCAAGTGTTGCCCTATCGAGTGCGTCGTAGATTGCTGACATTATTTTTCCCCTATGTTATTAAGAAGTGCTTCTAATTTTTCAACGCTTAAATCTTCCTCTAATTCTTGGGTAATTCGAGAGGCGAGTACATCAGGTGAATCATCGGCTTCGACCCATGGATCACGGTTCCAGCCTGATGTATATGCATCTGCATCTATGGCACCCAAACGCATGGCTGCTTCATCGATAGCCTCTTGAAATCTGGATTCGAGCATCACTTTGATGGTTGTTTCACCCTTGCGCGCTATCACCATTGATGGAATTTCACGCCAGCGCATGATTTGATACTCGCTCATGCCCTTAATTCTATAGGGCTAAAACTCTCGCCTTAACGCCTGGCAATCTTTAAGACCACATTTCTATCTTCGGGCCGGCCGCACCACCAGTTAACATCGTGGCTTGAACCAAGTTCAGTGCGTTTCTGCCACACATTTGCACTCAATGCCCTAGATAAGGCAGCGATTTCTATGGGGTTGGTAGCACCGCCGTAATGAGCGCCACCTGCATGATCAATCACGCTTAATCCAAAGTAAATGTCGCCAGCGATGTCGGTAACAATTTCAATTGTCCGCGACTGTTGCGGCCAATCCGCATGTGAGGCCGTTTCAATCTGCCAAAAACCATGTACTTCTTTTTCTGGCCCAATCCATTTAATGTGATGGCGATGTTCGTGGCCTGCAAACCAGGCAATCACCGATGGGTATCGAAGCAACATCTCCTCGATCTGCTCAACACAGACTCGTTTTCCAATCGGCGCATAACTGTTAAACATTTTGCTCAAGGGGTGATGGGATGCAAGAACTACTGGTCGATCTGTGTTTGCTACCTCTTGCTCAAGCCATTCAAACTGTTCGACATCGAGAGATCCTTGCCAACCTCCAAAGTGATTGACGCTATCAATCACTACGAGTTTTACCCCGCCAATTAGTGTCGAGTAATACATATGCTTTTTCTCAACATTATCTTGAGTAAATCCATGGCCCACAGGTAAGCCTTTAGATGCAAGGTGCATGGCGGCATACTCACCACGTTCAACTGCGCGGCGTTCGACATCGGCAGTTACTTCAACATAAGGGGCATCGAATGCTTCGGGGTAGCTTGCTGGACCTATCTCTTGAAAACTTGCAAGAACTTCGGCGAGACTAACATTTGAGGGTAATCCAGTAAATCGCTTCCCATCGACCATCGCCTGATTAATACTGACTTCTGGTGCAACTGTGCCTTGCAACAGGGCGTCGTGATTTCCATGCACGGCATACCAAGGAAAACGAAGTCCAGTTGCTTTAAATGTTTTCCGACAGCTATTGAGAAGATTTGGCACAATCGGAAAACCATATTTAGCGCGAGCATCGTCATCAATGCACCCATCTGGCGTTCCATGAGGGTGCCAATATCGAGTGTCGTAATTCTCTGGCGTATCGTCGATTACGCCTTCGTACTTGGAACTATCACCAGAGTCTGGCGAAAAAACTAATCCATCTAGTAGGGCTAAGTACCAACTCACCTCATTAAACTGAGCGTTATCAGTAGTGTCGCCAGTGATTATTGCACCATCAACTAAGTGACCTGAAAGTGGACCCTGCGTAATTTTATTAAGTGATTGAATCATCGCTTCGACAACATGAGGTGAGAGCATCGACTGAGGTCGATAGGTCCCAATCGTGCCAACTTTTTCCCGTATTGGACTATCAGGATCTGCCCAACGATCTAAATACTCTGGACGTGTTGGAGACTGCGCATCGCAGACATGTAAATCAGATAAGTGGTGCATGATTAACAGGGGAGTACTCTCGGTAGGAAAACGATGACCTAGATGAGCTTCATCTGCAGCAGCGATTATTTCACGCCAGCCCAATGCATCCGGTTCGCCCCTTGTATATGCCATAGTCAGTATCCTAGCCACGTGCAAAGAAAAAGTGCGACTATTATTATTTTAAGCGGTGGTACCAGTGTTCGCTTTGGCTCGGATAAATCAAAAGCACTCA
>WLOR01000057.1 GCA_009699165.1 Actinomycetota bacterium
AGATCGTTGAAGTTTCACGCCTAGATCAAGCACTTTCTAGGGTAAAAATAGCTGGAGAATGAACCAACTCGAACATCCGATAGTTAAGTGGTTTGCAAAAAATAAGCGAGATTTGCCATGGCGCAAAACATCGCCGTGGGGTGTGATGGTGAGTGAATTTATGTTGCAACAGACTCCTGTACATCGGGTTTTACCTAAGTGGATTGAATGGATGGATTGTTGGCCAACTGCGGCCGATTTAGCAAAAGCATCACCTGCGCAAGTAATTACAGCATGGGGCCGACTCGGCTATCCGCGTCGCGCACTTCGTTTACATGCAGCTGCACAAATCATCGCTGAAGATTTCAACAATGAGGTTCCTGCGGATTCGCAGACTCTGTTAGCACTACCTGGTATCGGCGAATATACAGCCGCTGCAATCTCTGCCTTTGCATTTGAGCAACGAACATTAGTAATGGATATTAATATCCGTAGAGTTTTAACTCGAATTATTGATGGTGAAGAACATCCAAAACCCGCACCATCGGCTGCAGAAAAATCTGCACGATTGAGTTTGGTTCCTTTAAAAAATGCGCATGTATGGGCGGCTGCAACAATGGAGTTCGGTGCGCTTATATGTACTTCGAAAAATCCTTCTTGTGAACTCTGCCCAGTTATCAGCCAATGTCAGTGGCGCAAGAATGGATATCCAAAAACACACCTAGTCAGAAAATCCCAAGATTGGCATGGCACCGATCGCAAATGCCGCGGCACAATTGTGCAAGCTTTGCGCGAGAATGAATCTCTTACCGAATCTGCAATCAAAAAACTCTGGCCCGATGAATCTCAGGTCGAAAAGGCGTTGAAAACATTGACTGATGACCTACTTATTCAAAGGCTTCCCCGTAATCGCTATAGACTTCCGCAATGATTCGTTATGCAACTAAGGCGGATGTGCCACGTATTCATCAGCTAATTAAGGATTTAGCTGAGTACGAAAAAGCACCACTTGAGGCCAAGGCTAGCCTTGAGCAGATTGAAGCGTCGCTCTTTTCTCCTAACCCACATGCCTTTTGTCATGTTGTTGATGTAGATGGAGAAGTTGTTGGTATCTCAATCTGGTTCTTGAATTACTCAACTTGGCTAGGTAAGCCAGGCATCTATCTTGAAGATTTATATATTGACCCTTCATACCGCGGTCAAGGTTTTGGTCTTTCGCTTTTGAGAGAGCTCGCAAAAATCTGCATCGAGCGCGAGTATGAAAGATTGCAGTGGTGGGTCCTAGATTGGAACCAACCATCGATTGAGTTCTACAAATCCCTTGGTGCAGTACCGATGGATGAGTGGACTGTGTTTCGCGTAAGTGGTGAGGCATTAACAAAGTTGGCCGCCAAAAGTTAAGCTGTTGGTGCCTCTTCAGCTAAATCCTCTGGTGAATCCGGTGTCTGCACTTTTGGCGCACCTTTGAAAGTAAAGATCGCTTCTGCGCCTTCGCCCTCGACATCGACCACGATAATTTCGCCAGCTTTGAGTTCACCGAACAGGATTCGCTCAGAGAGCGCATCTTCAATTTCGCGTTGAATCGTTCGACGAAGTGGACGCGCTCCAAGGAGTGGGTCATAACCGCGTGCAGCAAGTAGATCCTTAGCTGCAGGGGTTAGTTCGATTCCCATGTCCTTTGCCTGTAAACGATCATCGAGATTCTTCATCAAGAGATCAACTATCTGAAGGATTTGATCCTTAGTTAACTGATGGAAGACGATGACATCATCGATACGGTTTAAGAACTCAGGGCGGAAATGAGTCTTAAGCTCATCGTTAACTTTGCCCTTCATGCGCTCGTAATTTGTCTGCTCATCATCGCTATTGGCAAAACCAAGGCCAAGGCTCTTTGAGATATCACGAGTTCCGAGGTTCGTAGTCATGATGATGACGGTGTTCTTGAAGTCAACCGTGCGACCCTGTGAATCTGTTAGTCGACCATCTTCTAAGACTTGCAGAAGTGAGTTAAAGATATCTGGGTGTGCCTTTTCGATCTCATCAAAGAGAACCACAGAGAATGGGCGGCGACGAACTTTTTCAGTCAACTGTCCACCCTCGTCGTAGCCAACATACCCTGGAGGTGCACCGAATAGACGAGATGCTGTGTGGCGCTCTGAGTATTCAGACATATCGAGTTGGATTAATGCATCTTGATCTCCGAATAAGAATGATGCCAACGTGCGAGAGAGTTCGGTCTTTCCAACTCCTGATGGGCCGGCAAAGATAAATGATCCGCCTGGACGGCGTGGGTCTTTAAGACCAGCACGTGTGCGTCGGATCGCTTGCGACAAAGCTTTAATCGCTTGGTCTTGGCCGATAACTCGATTATGAAGTTCGTCCTCCATGCGTAGCAGGCGTGCAGTTTCCTCTTCAGTTAACTTAAAGACTGGAATTCCAGTTGATAACGAAAGCACCTGCGCGATGAGCTCTTCATCGACCTCGGTAACTTTATCTGGCTCAGTTGCTTTCCATGTCTTTTCAGCTTCGTGCTTTTCTGCGATTAAGTTCTTCTCTTTATCGCGAAGTGATGCTGCCTTTTCAAAGTCTTGTCCGTCGATTGCAGACTCTTTTTCCTTGCGAGCATCGGCGATCTTGTCATCGAATGCACGAAGCTCTGCTGGCGCAGTCATTCGCTTGATGCGAAGTCGAGAGCCAGCTTCATCGATTAAATCAATCGCCTTATCTGGCAAGAAGCGATCAGATACATAGCGATCAGCAAGATTTGCAGCTGCCGCTAAAGCGCCATCGGTAATTGACACGCGGTGGTGGGTTTCGTAACGATCGCGAAGGCCTTTTAGAATCTCAATAGTGTGTGCGACAGATGGCTCTTTTACCTGAATCGGTTGGAATCGACGCTCAAGGGCGGCGTCTTTTTCAACGTGCTTGCGATACTCATCAAGTGTCGTTGCTCCGATTGTCTGGAGCTCACCGCGAGCCAACATAGGCTTCAAAATACTTGCTGCATCGATTGCGCCTTCTGCAGCGCCTGCACCTACAAGGGTATGAATCTCATCGATGAAAAGAATGATGTCACCGCGAGTTTTAATCTCCTTTAAGACTTTCTTTAAACGCTCTTCGAAATCTCCACGATAACGACTTCCAGCAACAAGTGCACCTAAATCAAGTGAGTACAACTGCTTATCTTTCAATGTTTCTGGCACATCATTTTTATAGATTGCTTGTGCAAGTCCTTCAACAACTGCCGTCTTACCAACACCTGGCTCACCGATCAATACAGGGTTGTTTTTTGTACGACGTGATAAGACCTGCATGACGCGTTCAATCTCATTTTCACGGCCGATTACTGGATCGAGCTTTCCTTCACGTGCGGCCTGTGTGAGGTTGCGTCCAAATTGGTCAAGCACCAAAGATGTCGAAGGTGTTCCTTCAGCAGGTCCGCCTTGCGTAACCGCCTCTTTACCTTGGTACCCAGATAAAAGTTGAATAACTTGTTGACGAACGCGATTTAAATCTGCTCCGAGTTTTACAAGAACTTGTGCAGCAACGCCTTCGCCTTCGCGGATGAGTCCCAACAAAATATGTTCAGTACCAATGTAGTTATGACCAAGCTGAAGCGCCTCACGAAGTGAAAGCTCGAGAACTTTCTTGGCACGTGGTGTAAATGGAATATGTCCGCTTGGTGCTTGTTGACCTTGGCCGATAATCTCTTCAACTTGGGCGCGAACGCCTTCAAGGGAGATGCCTAGTGATTCAAGTGCCTTAGCTGCTACGCCTTCGCCTTCATGGATTAAGCCCAGAAGAATGTGTTCGGTGCCGATGTAGTTGTGGTTGAGCATGCGAGCCTCTTCTTGGGCCAGGACAACAACACGGCGGGCTCGGTCTGTAAAGCGCTCAAACATTGGCGTACTCCTTCATCTGCGATTCGTTAAGCCTAATACCTCAACCGCTAAGCTCGCGAGGCGGATATGGCTCGATAGTTACAACCCCAGACCTAGTGCTTTTATGCCCCAAATGGGCCTATATCTAGGCGAGAATCTTCAACATTCTGGTATTTCCCAAGGTATTTGGCTTGGCTGATTCAAGATCTAAGAACTCGGCAACACCGGCGTCATACGAGCGCAGGAGTTCGGCATATACCGATGGGTCGACTGGAGTTCCCTCAATAATCTCAAAGCCATGTCGACCAAAAAAATCCGTCTCAAAAGTTAGACAAAAAATCCTCTTGACCCCTAGTGCGCTAGCTCTAGAGATAATGGATTCGAGAATCTGGTGGCCTACTCCTTGTCCGCGCAGATTTTCAGAGACGGCAACAGTGCGAACTTCGGCTAAGTCTTCCCATAAAACGTGAATTGCTCCGCAGCCAACAACTGATTCACCTTCAACAGCAACGGTAAACTCCTGAACGCTTTCATAAAGTGTGACTGTCTCTTTTGTCAGCAACCGTCCCTCTGGTGCATACGAATCTATAAGTTTTCGAATGCCTTTAATATCACTTGTCCGCGCAGCACGAATCTCCATACTTAATCGCTTTCAGGTTTTACTAACGGGAACAAAATAGTTTCGCGGATTCCAAGACCAGTTAATGCCATGAGCAGTCGATCAACACCCATACCCATTCCACCCATTGGAGGCATACCAAACTCCATTGCACGCAAGAAATCTTCATCCACTTGCATCGCTTCTAAGTCACCATTGGCACCTAGTGAAGATTGTTCGACTAAACGTTCGCGTTGAATAACTGGATCAATTAACTCTGAATAACCTGTAGCAAGTTCAAAGCCATCAACATACAAATCCCACTTTTCAGCCACGCCAGGGATTTCACGGTGAGCACGAACAAGCGGCGACGTATCAACTGGAAAACCCATCACAAAAGTAGGCGTAATTAACTGATCCTTTGCAACGTGTTCGAAAATCTCTTCGGCAAGTTTTCCAGTTATCCACTTTGGATCAATCTTCATTCCAAGCTTTGTTGCAATCACTTTCAATTCGGCCATTGGAGTCAGTGCAGTAACACTCTGCCCGACGCCTTCAGAGATAGCCTCATATAAGGAAATTTCACGCCAGTTTCCACCCAAATCGGCTTGACGGCCATCATGGTGAGTAACGATGTGCGAGCCGGCAACAGCCATTGCCGCATTCTGAACAAGGGTACGAGTTAAATCAGCGATAGATCGCCAGTCACCATAGGCCTGATAACTCTCAATCATCGCAAACTCAGGTGAGTGCGATGAGTCCGCACCTTCATTTCTAAAATTACGGTTAATCTCAAAGACGCGTTCAATGCCACCAACAACACAACGCTTCAAAAATAACTCAGGTGCAATGCGTAGGTACAAATCCATGTCATAAGCATTTGAGAATGACTTAAATGGACGAGCCGTTGCTCCACCATGCATCACTTGTAGCATCGGTGTTTCGACCTCAATAAAATCGGCTTGGGCAAATGTACTGCGCAACGAGCTCATGACAGCTGGACGCAAACGCGCATTAGAACGTGCTTCTGGACGAACAATTAAATCCACATAACGCATACGTACGCGCGTTTCTTCAGACATTGGCTTGTGATCATTAGGTAATGGACGCAATGACTTCGCTGCTAACACCCACGAAGAAGCCAGGATAGAAAGTTCGCCTCGCTTTGATGTAATGATTTCACCCGTGACTGAAACGATGTCTCCTAAATCGATATCGGTTTTCCATGAATCTATCGATTCTTGACCGACTTTATCGAGTGAAAACATCGCTTGTAGCTCAGTGCCATCACCTTCACGCAAAGTGGCAAAGCAGAGTTTTCCAGTGTCGCGTTTAAAAATAATACGACCTGTGAGACTTTCAATGACCCCAGTCGCAACATCGATTTGTAACCCCGCGTGCTCTTGGCGCACATCCAGCAAAGACTTAGTGCGTGGCACTGAAACTGGATATGGCTCTATGCCCGCATCGATTAAAGCAGAGCGCTTTTCGCGGCGAATCCGCAACTGCTCAGGCAGATCCTCTTCGACTGATAAATTCTCGTTGCTCATAATGGGGTGGAGTCTAACGGTTCAAGCATTTCGCTCGTGAATTAGCCGAAGCCCGATCAGCGTTAAATCAGGTTCGTGGTCAGTAATTGTTTCTGAGACCCCAATAATAAGTGGCGCTAAACCGCCGGTGGCAATCACCTTCGGCGCACCAGAGTATGACTCGGCTAGTTCGGCTGTAATGCGATCTACAAGACCATCTACTTGACCGGCAAAGCCAAAGATTGTTCCTGACTGCAACGCTTCAACAGTGTTTTTTCCGATAACACTCTTTGGTCGAATTAACTCCACTTTGCGAAGCTGTGCGGCCCGCGCCGCAAGGGCATCGACAGATATCTCAATACCAGGGGCTAGTGCACCACCTAAAAACTCACCCTTTGGCGAAACAACATCTAAATTTGTTGAGGTTCCAAAGTCCACCACTATTGCGGGGCCACCAAATAAAGTGTGCGCGGCTAAAGTGTTTACGATTCGATCTGCACCGATCTCTTTTGGGTTATCAACTAATAGGGGAACTCCGGTCTTTATTCCCGGTTCAACGATTGTTGTTCGTACATCGGCGAAATAGTCATCAATCATGCTGCGGAGTTCGCGCAAAGTTGCTGGCACCGTCGAACAGATTGATAAGCCAGTGACTGTGTAATCCTCTACTAATGAACGGTACTGAAGCCACAACTCATCGGCGGTGCTTCGTGGATCTGTCTTGACCCGCCAAGAGTGAACTAACTCATCGCTCTCAAAAACTCCTAATACTGTATTGGTATTTCCTACGTCGATTGTTAATAGCATTATGCACCCATTCGCATGTTATCTATGAGGCGCACACCATCTATCCATCCGGCGATGATTGCCCGCTTATTTTTAGTTTCATCAGTTGCTAGATTAAAACTTTCCTCGTCTATTATCACTGCGTAGTCAGATTTAAATCCTGCATCAGTTGCTAACGTGGTTTCTATAATCTCTTGAGCAATCGCTACTGTCGGGGCTAATCGTGCAGCTGCCATTGCGCGATAAATAACATTTGCGCTTACTCTTCCACTTTGGCTAAGGCGTACATTTCGCGAAGAAAGCGCCAGGCCATCGTATTCGCGCACAGTTGGAACGCCGATGATTTCCACGTTGCTTTGCATGGCACGAATAATCTGAAGTTGCTGGAAATCTTTTTCGCCAAAAATGGCAGTCTCTGGCTTTACAATTTCAAACAATCGATTGACAACAGTAACCACGCCGTCAAAATGCCCTGGTCTTGAAGCACCTTCAAACAAATCCCCAATTGGCGATGCCTTTAACTTTGTAATCTCACCTGGATAAATCTCTGCGTAATCAGGCATCCAGATCTCTGTGGCACCGGCAAGGGTAGCTAATTGAATATCGCGCTCGGGACTGCGAGGGTACTTTGCGATGTCATCTTCATTTTCAAACTGCAACGGATTAATAAAAATACTTACAACAACCTCTTTACTCAAACTCCGAGCACGCTTAATCAACGCTTGATGGCCCTTATGCAGGGCACCCATTGTTGGAACTAAAACGCTCATTTGGCTCCAGTCCTTTCAGGTACCGGGCGAGGTATCGGTAAGTTTACGGGTTAGGGGTCAGTTGCGCCAAAAGCTGATCGACCCGACCATGAGTTAGCAACACTGCATCGGCATCAATTTCTAACCAGGGCTCTAGAACAAAGCCGCGCTCATGGGCCCGCGGGTGTGGCAACTCCAGCTCTTTGCTCTTACTCAATAAGCCACCATATTGAATTAAATCCAGATCAATTGTTCGAGGGCCCCAATGAACATTTCGCTCCCGACCTAAAACCTTTTCAATACCGTGTAAGAGAGATAGCAAATCAAATGCCGGTAAATCACTCTCAATGATGCAGACTGCGTTTACATAATCTGGTTGTTCTGGTCCCCCTATTGGCGCGGTTTTATAATAAGAAGAAACCGCTACAACTTCTGTAGCCTCTTTTAAAAGTGCAATCGCAGTATCTAAGTTTTGTTGAGGGTCACCAATATTTGCACCCAGGGCTATTACCGCCCTCATCGGGTTCTGGTTATCTGCACCGCAATATCTTTAAGTGATGCATCTACTGGGGCCTGTGGTTTGTGTACGGTGACATCTACTGAAAAAACCATCTGATATGTATTCATAATCTCATCGGCGATGCGACCTGCAAGTTTTTCGATGAGTGAGACTGGATTAGAGGTAATTTCGGCAACAACTAAATCTGTGATTGCTGCGTAATTCACGGTGTCTTCTATCGCATCACTTAATGATGGCTTTGATAAATCAAGGTTAAGAACCACATCGACATAAAAATCCTGACCATTAGTTCGTTCATGGTCAAATAAACCATGGAAACCATAACCATGGATTCCAGTCAGTAGAATTTGATCGCTCATTGAGACAACACAGTTTTATGTGGCTTCACGGAGTGCACTCTAACTCCCCAAATGCCGGTTGTAGAGAGCTGTTTAGTTAGAGCGATGCTGGCATCTTCGCGTTCATCAGGGGTTGTGCCACCCAGAAACCTTTTGCGAGATGCGCCGATGAGTACCGGGTAGCCCAGAGCCACAAACTCATTAACTCGATTAATGATCTCCCAATTGTGTTCGGCTTCTTTTGCAAAACCAATACCGGGATCGATTATCAGGTTTTCTTTGGCGATTCCTGCTGCCTCTGCCGCTGCAATGCGTACTTCGAGTTCAGTTATCACCTCGCGCACTACATCGCTATAGATTGCCATCGAATTCATAGCCTTTGACTGTCCTCGCCAGTGCATCGCAATGTAGGGTGTTTTAAGTTCGGCAGCTACCGACATCATCTCTGGATCAGCTAAGCCGGCACTCACATCGTTAATAATCTGCGCACCCGCAGCAATAGCAGCGCTGGCAGTACTAGCCCGCATAGTGTCAATGCTGATTGGAACTCCAAATCCAGCAAGCTCGCTAATCACCGGGATAACTCGTGCAATTTCTTCGGCTTCACTAACACGATCTGCACCAGGACGTGTCGATTCGCCTCCAATATCGATAATGTCTACACCCTCGGAAATCATCTCCTGCGCACGTTTAACTGCAGATGCCAATGAGTTATGTTTTCCACCGTCGGCAAAAGAATCTGGTGTGACA
>WLOR01000058.1 GCA_009699165.1 Actinomycetota bacterium
GTGGGTAGATATTTATTTAGCGGCGAATACCGAGCTTTTCGATAATCGCACGGTAGCGATTGATATCTGTCTTTGCGAGATACTGAAGAATTCGACGGCGACGGCCAACGAGTAACAAAAGTCCACGACGGTTGTGGTGGTCATGTGGGTTGGTCTTTAAGTGTGTGGTGATCTCTTCAATGCGCTTGGATAGCAAAGCGACCTGTGTCTCAGGACTTCCCGTATCAGTTGGAGTCGATCCGTACTGTGCGACGATTGCTGCTGTTGCCTCTGGTGTTAGTGCCATGTGTGGTGCTCCTATTTATCTGATGATCACGGGGTTTTCCGGTGTACCTCACGGAAAATCGCTTTCTCGTTGAGCCCATAGGTTACCAGCGAGGCTGTGGATACGTGAAATCGGGTTTATTGAGCGTTGAGCGCAGCCAGTGCAGGCAGCGCCTTGCCAGAAATATCAACCAGAGTTGAGTTTGCCATCCCAGCATTCCACGTAATAGTCCCTTCTGGGGTTCGAACAATCCTGGCAAAGCCCTCCCACCACCACATACCCAGACCTAGGTTGTGTGGCTGTTTGCGCAGTAAGTTTTCAAGACTGGCTACATATTTGCGCTGCCCCTGTGGCGAAAATGAATATCCGGGCAAAGCGGCCTTGTCGATATCAATCACATCATCTCCAAATCGCTGCCTCGTCCATGGATATGCAGTTTCAGCGATAATCACTGGCATCATGAACTCTGAAGTCACCACATGCATAGTTTTGCTCAATCCTAAGAGCCCTCCATGCCATTGACTGTAATAACTCAATCCCACTACGTCATAACTGTCTAAGCCAAATTTTTCAGCATTCTGCAACCACCATCTAACGCGTTGGTAGTCACCCCCGCATTCAAGGTGAAGGATTGATTTGGCTCGAGGAAGAACGCTTCGCAGAGCTTTTGTGCCAGCGTTGTGCAACCTAACGAAGTTCTCCCACTGACTTGAATCGCCAGTTGAGATCTTTCCAAGTGGCCACAAAAATCCTCCTGCAATCTCATTTCCAATCTGAACCCATTGCGGTGGTGTGCCCACTTTCACAAACTCTTGAAGAGTTTCTTGTGTGTACTTTTGGATTTGTTTTTCAAGACTCTCAATCTCACTCGGCCACCCAGCTGGAGAAGTTTGATGTGAGGGATCTGCCCACGTATCTGAGTAATGCAGATCAATACAGATTTCGATTCCATGAGATTTTAATCTTTTAGCCAAGACAAGTGCAGTCTCCAATGAACCGCTCTTAGATGCTGGTTTTACAAATACCCGAATACGGCCAACTTTTACTCCAGATAATTTCAAAAGCGCTACTGCATCTATTCGCTTGCCATTATCTGTAAAAAACAATCCTCCTGCGGCCTCAACATCTGGCAGCCAAGAGATATCAAGAGCATTTCTTAATGATCGTAATTGACTTGCATGCACACTCAATGGCGTTGCCAACGAAGTTAATAAGGCAGCGGCCGATGCGAAAAGTCCGCGGCGAGACAGAATCATTGCTCTAGTAAACCCGACTTTTTAAACTAAAGAATGGAAAACCCGTAGGCATCCAACTACTGCGCAAGAGCAGAGATAGCGGCCTCTATGATTGGAAGAGCTTCATCGAGATTTTGCAAGAAGGATGCGTTGACTTGAATCCACACTCCATGAATAAAGAGATTAACTCCCCAGATGTGCATCTCATCAGCGCCAGTTGAGCCCTCTTTGAGCATCACGGCATCACTTTCGTCTATGCCAGGCAAGTCAACCGCTATTTGACCGGCTTGAAGCCACTGTGCCTTTTTCTTTTCCCATTGGGCCAAATCCAAATTTCCAAACAAAACAGTTCCGCCAACTTCGGCAACTTGGATTCCATACGAGCATGCAATCCCGCCACTGTTGATTGCATCGTAGAGATCCGTACCCTCTGAAGGCTGCCACGCAGTAGGAACATATTGAGAGCCTGGTACCGCAGCATCAAATGCATCTACCAAACTTTGAATCTCACATGCCGTAGGTGAAGTCATAACTATGCTTTGGGCGCTCTCCGATGAAGAACTAGAGCAACCAGCTAATAATGTAAGTGTGGCTAACAGCGCAGTAATTTTTAGAGATTTCATGTCGAGAGTCTATTGCACCTAGTGGTCTACAGTTCAGTCAATTCTCGAGCCTTTGCGCAGTCTTTAGCCATCTGTACAAGTAACGGTTCAAGTCCATCAAAAGTTAAAGTGTCACGAAGACGCCAACCAAATTCGATTGTTGCAGCCTTTGTATATAAATCTAATCCCACTTGATCTAGGGCGTATGCCTCAACTTGACGGCCACGTTTTCCAGCAAATGTTGGATTAGTTCCGATTGAGATCGCTGCTGGCCATCGGTCGATACCGACAGTTAGCCAACCTGCATACACGCCATCGGATGGAATTGTCTGATGCTCTAAATCTCCAAGATTTGCCGTTGGATATCCGATTTCACGTCCACGCTTTTCTCCATGGACAACGATTCCATCTAAGCGATGTGGTCTGGTAAGAAGTTCGCGGGCTTTCTCTACATCTCCGTCGATGATGAGTTTTCTAATTCTCGTAGAAGATACAACTTCGCCATCTTCTGGTGACAAATCCAAAATAATTGTTTCAAACTCACTATGAGCCTTTAATGTTTCAACTGTTCCGGCAGCCTTATGCCCATATGTAAAATTCTTGCCAACTACAACAGTGCTTGCATTTAACTGCTGCACAAGGATCTTATTTACAAAGTCTTCAGGTGACATGGCGGCAAATTCGGGAGTAAAACGCATAACCGCCACTTGATCTGCATTATGAATTTTCAATAGCTCGATGCGATCTGTCAGTACGGTTAATAAAGTTGGAGCCCTATCCGGAGCAAATATGCTGACTGGATGGGGGTCAAAAGTTAAGGCAATGATTTTCTCATCCCCTGCTAAGGCCTTAGCGCGGTTAAGTACAGCCTGATGTCCCTTATGGACACCATCAAAGACTCCAATGATTACGACACTCATAGTTTCAATATTACCTTTTAATGCGCCGGCGCAAATACGGCAATGGGCTTTGCCAGGCCATCTTTATTGGCAAGCAATGCAACTAATTGATTATCACCACTCAAGCCAGCATAAATGTCATCAGTTGGATTGCTTGCAAGAGAGCGCCCGAATGAGAGTTCTTGGCATTCATCGAGCGCTAATTCTCGGGGTGCAAAAACTGTGCGAGCAACATCAGATAAAGGTAATGGCGTGAAATCCCCGCTCTTTAACTGAGCAAGTGAGATTGCTTGATCTAATCCAAAACTTGCGACTCGACTACGTCGAAGCGATGATAAGTGCCCACCAAGTGCGAGTGCACTTCCGCAATCGCGTGCAATCGCACGGATAAAAGTTCCAGCCGAACATGTCACTTCGATATCCACTTCAATCGTTGACTCTAAGTGTCGAATGTTGAGGATATCCAACTGCGATATGGTGACTTCGCGTGCAGCTAGTTCTACCACTTCTCCCGCACGCACTCGATCATATGCACGCTCTCCGTTTACTTTAACCGCAGAGACCGAGCTTGGGCGCTGCATAATTGTGCCTCGCATTTTTGAGAACTCTGATTCAATACTTACATCTGTTATTCCAGAGACATCAGCACGTGAGATAACTTCGCCTTGAAAGTCATCTGTGACCGTTGCTGCACCTAAAACAACAGTTGCTTGATATGTCTTGTCGCCATCGGTGATGTACTGCAACAGCCGTGTTCCGTTATTAAATCCAAGGACTAATATTCCAGTAGCCATTGGATCCAATGTGCCGGCATGGCCAACTTTGCGAGTTCCTAATGCGCGCCGGCCTATCGCAACAACGTCATGGCTTGTCATTCCTGGCTCTTTATCTACAACCAGAAATCCGTGTTCGATGATTTACTCCGACTCGATAATGCGTGGGACTTTATATGGATCTTCTCCCCCTGCATATGTTGCATTCTTGCGAAGTGCTGCAACCTCGGCATCTTGTGCGTGAACTCGCTCAAGCAGATTATCGAGTGCCTTTGCACTCTCTGGTAAACCATCTTCAAAAAACTCAATTGAAGGTGTGATCCGTAGTCCAAGTTCGCGGCCAAGTGCTGATCGAATCGCACCCTTGGCGCTCTCTAGCGCTGCAGCAGTAGATGCACGGGCATCTTCATCACCAAGAACAGTATAGAAAACCGAAGCCATTTGAAGGTCGCCGGTGACTCGCGCATCAGTGACAGTGACAAAGCCAAGACGTGGATCTTTAATCTTCGTCTCTAATAGCTGTGCCACTACCACTTTAATGCGGTCAGCAACTTTTAACGTGCGATGTGATGGACTCATTATTTATACTCGCTTTTTCTCGCGCATCTCAAATACCTGAATCGTGTCACCGATTGCGATCTCCTTCATATTGCCAAGGCCAATTCCGCACTCGAAGCCCTCTTTGACTTCAGTTGCATCGTCCTTAAAGCGCTTGAGTGAGTCGATAGTGAGATCATCGACAAGCACTTTATCTCCACGCAAGATACGTGCCTTTGCATTTCGTCGAATGATTCCATCTTTAACGATAGAACCTGCGATGTTTCCGGCCTTGGATGATTTGAAGATCTCTCGAACTTCAGCGTTACCCAAAACAAACTCTTCGTAGATTGGCTTGAGCAGACCCTTGAGTGAGAGTTCGACCTCATCGATAGCCTGATAAATAACGGAGTAGAAGCGAACTTCAACGCCCTCTTGATCGGCAAAGATTGCAGTCTGTGGTTCAGGCTTAACGTTAAAGCCAATCACAACTGCAGTAGATGCAGATGCCAAAGTGATATCGCTCTTAGTAATTGCACCAACACCACGGTGAATAACGCGAAGATCTACTTCTGCGCCAACATCGAGTGCCATCAGAGCCTCTTCGAGTGCTTCAACAGAACCACTCACATCGCCCTTGAGGATCAAGTTAAGCGTTGAGACCTTGGACTGCTCCATGAAGTCTTCTAGTGAAACCTTCTTGCGCGCCTTCGCCAATTGAGCATTTCGCTCAGCGGCTTGGCGCTTTTCAGCAATCTGGCGAGCTGTTCGATCTTCATCGGCAACTAAGAACGTATCTCCAGCACTTGGTACAGATGTAAATCCGAGAACCTGAACTGGACGAGATGGTCCCGCCGTTTCTACGTTATCGCCATTTTCATCGAGCATCGCACGAACGCGACCAAATGAACCGCCCGCAACGATTGCATCACCAATCTTTAACGTTCCACGTTGCACAAGCACGGTTGTAACTGGACCACGACCGCGATCGAGGTGAGCTTCAATGGCAACACCGCGTGCACTGTCATCGGCAATTGCACGCAAATCGATTGCGGCATCGGCAGTTAAGAGAATCGACTCAATTAAATCGTCAACGCCTTGGCCTGATTTTGCAGAGACGTTTACGAAGATTGTCTCTCCGCCGTACTCTTCAGCGATTAAGTTGTACTCAGTTAACTGTTGACGGACCTTGTCGGCGTTAGCGCCTTCTTTATCCATCTTGTTAACTGCCACAACGATTGGAACATCGGCGGCTTGGGCGTGATTTAACGCTTCAATTGTCTGAGGCATGATGCCATCATCGGCTGCAACAACTAGGACTGCGATATCAGTTACCTTCGCGCCGCGAGCACGCATAGCAGTGAACGCCTCGTGACCTGGTGTATCGATAAAAGTAATCGCTCGGTTGATGCCGTTGTGATCATGGTGAATTTGATATGCACCAATGTGCTGAGTAATTCCACCGGCTTCAGATTTCATTACTTCACTCTTGCGGATTGCATCAAGAAGTGATGTTTTACCGTGATCGACGTGACCCATGACCGTAACTACAGGTGGTCGGGCAACAAGTAACTCTGGATCAAGATCTGCAAGCTCATCGGCTAAATCGATATCAAAGCCTTGTAGAAGTTCACGATCTTCATCTTCTGGGCTAACGATTTGAATCTCATAACCGAGTTGTACGCCGAGAATTTCAAATGTATCTGCATCAACTGATTGAGTAGCAGTAACCATCTCACCTAAGTGAAAGAGTGCTGCAACTAATGCTGCTGGATCTGCACCAATCTTGTCGGCAAAGTCTGCTAGCGATGAGCCACGACGCATACGAATGGGAGTTTTGCCATCGCCGTGTGGAACAACTGCACCACCAAGTTGTGGTGCTTGCATATTGTCGAACTCGTCGCGAAGTGCTTTACGCGACTTAGCTTTACGACCTGATTTCTTGCTCGCATTTTTTCCGAAAGCACCACCGGCACCGCCGCGTTGCGGTGGACGACCACCGCCTGGACGCGTTGGACCGCCCGCTGTTGGCGCACCTGGACCTGAACTTTTATATGGAGAACCTGGAGTTGGTGCAGCACCAGTGCGTGGAGGAAAACCTGCACCAGATGCTGGACGTGAACTTGGTGGGCGTGCTGCAAATCCTGGACGCACAGATCCTGGACGTGAACCTGCCATTCCTGGACGTGGCGCACCAGTTGGGCGTTGCGGTGGACGCGGAACAGCGCCACCAGTTGAAAATGGATTGTTTCCAGGTCGAGGTGGACGTGGAACTGCAGTGATGCCAGATGAGAATGGATTGTTTCCAGCACGTGGAGCAGGCTTTGGAACATCTGCTTCCGGTGCATCCTGCGATACGCGGACAGCTTCGGCCTTTGCCGCCAGTTCGGCCTTGTGTAAGTCGGCGCGAATCTGTTCGGCTTTAAGCGCCTCGATATCTACGCCAAGCTCTGCTGCAAGTGATGCTGCCTGTTCGGCACTTACCTCATCTTTTGGCTTCGCAGCGGCCTTCTTCGCAGCGGCTTTCTTGACCGGCTTTTTTTCCTCTGCAGGCTTTGCATCGGGAAACATTTCGATGAGCTTTCGCACAACTGGCGCTTCTACTGTCGATGACGCCGACTTTACAAACTCACCCATATCTTGGAGCTTTGCAAGAACTTCCTTGCTCTCCATACCGAGTTGTTTTGCTAACTCGTGTACGCGGACCTTTGACACATTTTCCCCTGTCTTGGCCCGCATATAACGCACATGCAAGCCCTAGTTGTTAGACCTCATAGTTCTAGCGAGCTCATGTGAGTTTCATATCTTTCATTTCCATTTCACTTAAAGTGCACCACTTTTTTAAGAAGCGCAGGCCACCATCGTATCTAATAATGCCCTTGTTTACATAATGGGATTATCGGGATGAATATCGATTCGCCACCCCGTTAAGCGTGCGGCTAAGCGCGCATTTTGCCCATCCTTGCCAATGGCAAGTGAGAGTTGATAATCCGGAACTACGACTTTTGCGCAGCGCCCCGCTAAATCTGTAATCTCAACAGAGACCACTTTGGCTGGAGCAAGGGCGTTGCCGACAAAGGCCGCTGGGTCATCTGACCAATCGACGATATCGATTTTTTCGCCATGGAGCTCATCCATGACGGCGCGAGCACGTGAGCCCATTGGACCAATGAGCGATCCTTTTGGGCTGACCCCCGCACGGTGTGATTTAACGGCGACCTTGGTGCGATGGCCGGCTTCGCGTGCAACGGCCATGATCTCAACGATGCGATCATTGATTTCTGGAACCTCAAAAGCAAATAACTGTTTTACAAGTGCAGGGTGCGATCGCGAGAGCATAATCTCTGGCCCTTTTAATCCTTGCTTGACCTCAACAACAAAACATTTAATTCGATCTCCGTGGTTATACACCTCACCCGGAACCTGTTCTTGCGGAGGGATACGCCCCTCTGTGCGTCCTAAATTAACATTAATCATCTTTGGATCACGGCCCTGCTGAACAACTCCTGAGATTACATCTCCGACATTGCCAGTGAACTCTCCAACGATTGAAGCATCGTTAGTCTCGCGCATCTTTAACTTAATAATCTGACGCGCCGTTGATGTCGCTACGCGGGAAAAACCTTCGGGCATATCGGGTTCATCGCCCGTCTTCTCTCCAATTTCATTGAACTGGGGAATCAAAATCTGAATCTCACCAGTCTCACGATCTAAAACAGCGTGGGCATATCTTTTGGCATCGTCGGTTTGGTTATATGCAGTGAGAACACCGATTTCAATCGCTTGAATTAACTGCTCAAGTGGAATTGCCTTTTCAGTTGTTAGTGCAACTAACGCACTCATCTCGACATGCATTTACTCTTCATCCTTACGACTAAATTCAACTTGCACCTGCGCCTGTTTAATATCTGCCAAAGTAACGATATGGGTCTTCATTCGCCCCTTAATGTTTTCGACAAAGGTCGCATCATCTTCGCGCAGTTCAGTTAGCCTGGCAGTCAAAGTGCTTCCATCATTAAATACCATTGCAATAACTCGAGTCACGTTTTTTTCCCAGTGACGACGCTGGGTAAGCGGTCGGTCCACTCCAGGGGATGTAACTTCAAGAGTAAAGGCATCATCGATCAATGGTGTCTGATCTAGAAGTTCGGAAATTAAGCGCGAAACAACGGTGACTTCATCCAGATTCAAGGGTTTTGGACCATCGACTACGCAGGTAACGATTCGGTGATTACCGGGGTTAACTATGTGAACTTGCTCCAAAAAAAAGCCTGCATTTTCTACAGCAGGGGTGAGAAGTTCGGTTAGTGCCTCTTGAATCGACATAATTATCTACTTTCTTATTAAGTTGTAGCAGTAATTGTAACTACAAACTTAGGAAAGTATCAATTCCTACTTTAATTATTAGCGCAACAGTCACCCCTAAAAATACCTTGCGAACAAGTGTTGATCCCCCGCGAATTGCAAGGCGCGACCCAATTAATGCGCCAGTCACATTTGCA
>WLOR01000059.1 GCA_009699165.1 Actinomycetota bacterium
ATACCAAAGCCTGCACAACGACACTTACAGTTGTTCCCCATCCGAGAATTTGAACCTGGCGAGATGTGATACTTTCTAAAGAAACACGTGAAGAGAAAAGTAAAAACCCACCAAAAAGAGCGATACCAACGAGGTTATTTGCAATAGGAGCCCACATTAAGGGCCCAAAAGAGCCTCGGGCATTGGCAACCTGTCCAAGCATAGTGAACAGACCTAGAAAGAAAATCTGAGGCAAGCAGTATCTTGTAAAGGCAATAGCAATCTCTTTTTCAACCTCGAACCCTGTTGTGAAAAACTCGGGAGCATATAACCGCACCAATGATGGAGCACAATAAATCCCTACAGCAACAAGCAAAAATAGAATTAAAGAAATAGTGGTAACTAATCGTGAGGCAAATCCATCACCACCATCTTCGTGATCAAAAGATCGAACAAGTTGTGGAATAAATATTGCAGTAAGTGCGCCACCAACAAGAAGGTTATAAAGGATATTTGGCATTGTGTTTGCAACATTGTAAGTATCGGCGAGCAATGCCGTACCGAGGACCGACACAATTAATATTCCGCGAATGAAACCAGTGATTCGCGAGATGATTGTGCCAAGTGCCATGATTCCGGATGCCCGGAATAACTCATTAGATTTCACGGTGGCGCCCCCTTCGTGCCCGACGAACACTTTGAGCAATTGCAGCTAGCAGGAGAAGTATTGCTGCTCCAGTGGTGAACCACGTAAGTTTTGGATCGATAACAGTTGCATTTAATTGAAGCGGCACAGCCGGAACAAGTTCTATACCCCTGTCATCTTTAATGCTTGCAAAAACAAGTGTCTGTCCTGGAGCACGAACTGCCACCTTGAGATCTAGTTGAGTTTTAGAGTTTGGCGGTAGTTTAACTTCCTTGAAACTCTCAATAGATATTCTAGAGTTTTGTGCACTCATATCTATATTTACACTTATTTCAATAGGAAACTCATTGATTACTGTTAGCGGAAGTTTTGAACGCTCGGTTGTCACCTGATACCTACTGGCATTTATTCTCAAATGATTCATCTGTTCATCTACTGCTGCGCGCGCATTTAATGAAAAGTATGTCCGCTCTTCATAATTTAGTCGCGAAGAAAGTAGTTGACCTAGGCGAGCACGCAACTTGTATATCTGCGGCAGAGGAACAGAGTGAGATAGATAAGTGATTGACCTGCGGCTATCACTATAGTTTTTCTGTAAAAGTGGCGAGAGGCGCGACTTGGTATTACCCAATAGGTTTCCTACATCACTTTTAACTTCGCGACTGAGGACGTTTTGCAGCTGAATTTTTCCAAAATCGAAATACAACCTCAGCTCACTCGGCGCTAATCTTTTAGCAAGCGCTGTATCTGGATTTCCATAAGCAAGAGCAACTACTTCATTAGGTGATGTAACTTTTTTGAGTTGAACGAGCCAATCACCTGCTATTTGTTGACCAGTTGAATCAGCACCACTTGCTAACTTATAGCCAGTCGACATCGCAACAACTTCATCAATCAAGGCAGCATCTATTAACCAAATTCGATTTTTATTCTCGGGAACAAAGACAAGTTTGCCTAACTTCCCCAAAGGCAATAAATCTTGCGCCAATACGTCATTTCTAAATTCGCCTGTGAAGTTTTGATGCACCGTACTTACAATTCGAATGATTTTTGAATCAGCTGATGCCAAAGGAAGAGGGGTTAGCGTAAAGAAGAGAACTAAGAGTGCAGATACAAGTTTTTTCATATTTTTAACTCACCGCTTCGGGCAATTAATTTCTTTTCATCTGGGTAGGCGAGTCGGTCGACAATCTCACTTAATGGAAACCAAGAAACCTCATCAACCTCGCTAATTTGTGCAACTAGCTCGCCGCTTACTTCGGAGAATAGATAATGGTGCACCGTCTTATGAATTCTCTTGCCACCTGCCATAAACCAAAAATCAATGACCCCCAATGAACGAGCAATTGCGGAAGTGATTCCTGTTTCCTCTGCAACCTCTCGAATCGCCGCCTGCTCTGGGGTTTCACCTTCTTCTATATGTCCCTTTGGAAGTGACCACAATAAGCGGGTTCCACTGGCATCTTTATGATCTATGCGCCCAATGAGAAGACCTTGAGTCCCGGTTGAGTCGATGACTAAACCACCGGCGCTCACCTCATCAACTCGCTTTGCATAGGTTCTCTTACCGGCAGGCTTTGGCGCCTTAGTTGAGAGTGATGGAGACTGTGTTTGGGGGCCGCGGTTAGCGGGGCGCTTGCGCTTCCGCTTCTTCTTGACGCCTTCGCTGCCCGCACCAGGTGCAGGGATCATGGAGCAAGGGTACTGCTCTAATCTTGCTTATTGTGACGAGTGCATTGGGAGCCGCAGGCGAGTTAGCGATCCGTTCCCTCATAGAGCGGGCACCACTTGCTAGCTCTCTCGCGCAGGCATTTAAAGCCAAAGGCTTCACCTTGGCCCTGGTTGGTGGCCCTGTCCGCGATGCAATCTTGGGACGCCTTGGAAATGATTTAGATTTCACAACTAATGCCCTGCCACAAGAGACTAAAAAAATTCTGCAAGTATGGGCCGAAAATATCTGGGAAACCGGTATCGCATTTGGAACCGTAGCAGGTAAGCGAGGCGATACAACCGTTGAAGTAACAACCTATCGTAGTGAGCATTACTCACTAGATTCACGAAACCCTAATGTCGAATACGGTACAGATATTCTCGGAGATTTATCGCGTCGCGATTTCACAGTTAATTCAATGGCATTAGAACTCACAAATGAGAAACCAGAGTTTATAGATCCATTTAATGGACTCCAAGATTTAGCAAAAAAGATTCTTCGTACACCTGGACGCCCAGGGGATTCATTTACAGATGACCCACTTCGCATGATGCGCGCGGCTCGATTTGCAAGTCAACTTGATTTTGAAATTGATGCAGAGGTCATGGCTTCGATAAAAGATTTATCACATCGAATTTCCATAATCTCTGCCGAGCGCGTGCGAGATGAGTTTACAAAAATCCTTATGTCGCCTAATCCAAGAACAGGAATCACAATCCTCGTTGATACGGGATTGGCCGATATTGTCATACCCGAGATTCCAAAATTACGACTTGAAGTAGATGAGCACCATCACCATAAAGATGTGTATGAGCACTCAATTACCGTTTTAGAGCAAGCGATCATGCAGGAGAAACGACTCGGAGGGCCTAACTTAATTATTCGTCTAGCAGCTCTTCTTCACGATATTGGAAAACCAAAGACTAGAAGTTTTATAGAAGGTGGTGGTGTTTCATTTCATCACCACGAAGTAGTAGGTGCGCGTTTAGCCAAGAAACGGCTGCAGGAGTTGCGTTTTGATAGTCACACTATCGAAGCTGTCGAGCTTTTAACCACACTTCACCTACGTTTCCATGGCTATGGGGATGGCGAATGGAGTGATTCTGCAGTACGGCGATATGTACGAGATGCTGGAGAACTGTTAACACACCTGCACGTACTCACTCGCGCCGATTGCACAACTCGTAATAAAACTAAAGCGGCCCGCTTATCAGGTGTATATGACTCACTAGAAGAGCGAATAGATATTTTGATGGAGCAAGAAGAGTTATCAAAGATTCGACCAGATTTAGATGGTGCCCAAGTTATGGCGCTATTGAAAATTAAGCCATCACGAGAAGTTGGCGCAGCTATGGATTTCTTAATGGAACTACGACTAGACCGAGGCCAGATTGGTGAAGAACAAGCAACTAAAGAACTACTTAACTGGTGGGAAAACAGAGCGACGAAGTAAGCGCACAACAATGAGTAAGTAAGATGCACTTACACAGAGTGGAACTATTGACGATTCACCAGATTGAGGAAGTAAGAGCGCTGCAATCAACCCACCGGAAACAATTGCACCATTAACTAAGACGTCATAGACAGCAAAGACTCGACCACGGAAATAATCATCGATCTTGGATTGAACCAATGCATCATTAGTTACTTTTAAGTTCTGACCAAAAAACGATGTTAAAAATGCTGTAAGAATGAGAGTGAGTTGAGTTTGCGCCGCAGCCAAAAATAATGGACAAAGCGCACTCAGAAATAAAACAATGCGCATCCAACGATGGCGGCCAAATCTCTCCACACCATATGGGGCAAGGAATGCACCAAGAAATACACCAATACCAGCGAAAGAGAGCGCAAAACCAAAACCCTTTAACCCATTCTCTGGCAAAGCTGGATCATTGAAAGTATTACGCTCTAAAAGCAGTGCAGTTAGCGTTAAGGCCGTTAAGCCACCTCGGTGAACCGCAGTCGCGATTATTCCTCGGGCTGCATCCGAGTGAAGTGCGAGAAAACCAAACCCCTCGCGCATATCTAGAAAACCTTGTGAGAACGATGCCGCACCAATCTCATGCTGCTGGGGACCAATCTCAAATTTCTTAATCCTGGTAGAAAGTAGCGCACTGACTAAATAGCCCATACTTGCAAGCACAATAAGGAGCGCATCGGCATGGTCGGCAATCGCTAATGAATCTACCAATGCCCGAATACCGACACCAAGGCCTGCGCCTATAACAACAAGGACAGAGCCACCAGTCACCGCCATCGCATTTGCGCTAACTAAAGATTGAGTGTCAACCAATAATGCAAGTCCAGCCGAGAGTGCCGCAAGAATTAAGCGATTAATACCAAATGCAATTAAAACAACCACCGTGAGTGCAGCGCCGGTTGTGCCGCTAAAAACCAAAAGCGCAACAATTAATAAGTTAGCACTACGTAATAAGTTAGAGAAAAATAGAGCGCGTTGTCTAGAGATTCGATCTAAAACTGTTCCAACAAATGGGCCGACAATTGAATAAGGCAATAACACAACGGCAAATCCGAGGGCTGCATTTAGTGCATTTGTTTGGCGATCTGGAGAAAAGAGCACAAATGATGCAAGAGCGCTTTGAAAGATCCCATCTGTAGCTTGCCCAGACCAGCGGATGGCTAATAAGCGCGAGAATCTGGGGTGCTTGAGAAGTTCAATAAAACCCATAAGAAAGAGCGTAGTCGCAGAAGGTGGTTTATTCTTATCAACTATGAAGTCGCAGCGATCGTACATCGACTATTCACTTGATAAGCGCGCCACATTGCTGGCTCTCTTTCGTGGAACAGTCGACGCCTGTGACGCCGATCCATATCTTCTAAGAGCTGCTCAGTGGCACGGTGAAAAAACTAGTCGCAACTGTCCGGTCTGTAAGAAAAACGGTCTCGTTGAACTCCGCTACACCTATGGCGAGCAGCTCGGACAGTACTCAGGCCGCATTAAGTCTCCAAAGGAGCTCCTAGAAATGGAGACCGAGTTTGGAGAGTTCCGCGTCTACATCGTGGAAGTGTGCAGAGACTGTTCGTGGAACCACTTGTGTGCCTCATTTATATTGGGCGACGGGAAAGAGCGCAAAGCGCCTCGCAAGGTTCGCACCTTAGAGGACGAAGATTACGCAGCACGGTAGCCTTAACACATGTTTCGCAAACTTCTCATTAGAGCGACAATCTTTCTCGGCGGCTTTGGTTTCATCGCCGCGGCCGTGCTATTTGCCTTGGCATATTTCACCGTACAGATTCCAGATCCAAACGCTTATGTAAATAGCCAATCGACCATTATCCAATACTCAAACGGTGCTGAAATTGGTCGAGTTGGAACACAAAATCGGCAGATAGTGCCACTGGCAAAAATTCCATTAAATGTTCGACATGCAGTTCTTGCAGCAGAAGATCGTGGATTTTATTCCAACCGCGCTTTTAGTGTCACGGGAATAGCTCGGGCAATCTTTAATAATCTTAAAGGCGGTTCACTTCAAGGTGGATCGACAATCACACAACAGTATGCCAAGACTGCATTCTTAACTCCGAGCAGAACGATTCAACGAAAGATAAAAGAGCTCGTAATCTCAATAAAGCTTGAAAACCAACAGTCCAAAGATCAAATCTTTGAAAGTTATTTAAATACTATTTATTTTGGTCGCGGATCTTACGGAGTGATGACTGCTTCACAACAGTATTTCAATCGAAATGTAGATCAACTCACCAATTCACAAGCAGCGGTAATAGCATCAATTCTGCGCTCGCCCGGCCTGTATGACCCAGCTTTTAAAGAAGGTAATGAAGCTCGACTTAAGGCTCGCTTTGAATATGTAAAAAAAGGAATGATTGATGCAGGCTGGTTGGATGCTAAATCTGCAGCAAATATGAAGTTTCCATCGATTGCTCCGCGAGCGACTTCAGGACAGTTGAGCGGGCCAAAAGGTCACATTATTGAAGCTGTTCAGAAAGAGTTAGCGAAGCTTGGATTTAGCCAGGACCAACTATTGGTCGGCGGCTTGGTGATTAAAACTACACTCGATCAACAAGCACAACAATCGGCAGTCGATGCTGTTAATAAATTTTATCCATCCAAAGCACCAGATAATTTACATATAGGCCTAGTTGCAATTCGACCAGGCACAGGTGAAATTGTCGCCCTGTATGGTGGGCGAGATTATTTGCAACGCCAGTTAAGCGATGCAACACAGTCAATCGCACTTGCGGGTTCAACCTTTAAACCATTTGCACTTATTGCCGCACTAGAACAAGGTATTCCGCTTACTTCGATGTGGAATGGGGATTCACCACAAGTATTCGATGATGCTGGAAAGCCATACGAAGTTTCAAACTATGGCAACGAAGGTTGGGGCCAAATAGATTTGATGTATGCGACAAAGCACTCAGTTAATACTGTTTTTGTTCCACTTGGAATCCAAGTTGGACCGAATGCTGTTGTAGATGTTGCTAGGCGTGCAGGTATTCCAGAGTCAGTTGCAATGATGCCAACACCTTCGGTTGTATTAGGTGTAGCTAGTCCACATGTGATTGATGTGGCAAATGCATATGCAACGTTTGCAGCTCAAGGTGTGAAATCCAAACCGTACCTAGTGACACAAGTTCTAGGCTCCAACAAAGGGGTTCTTTACCAAGCTAAACCAGAGACGCAGGAAGTTTTCTCCAAAGAAGTCATGGCCGATTTAACATATGCATTAAAAGGTGTTGTAACCGGTGGAACAGGATCTGCTGCACTTGCCTTAGGCCGTCCAGCTGCAGGCAAGACAGGAACATCACAATCAAATGCTTCAGCGTGGTTTAGTGCATACACACCTCAATTAGCCGCATCAGTTGCATTCTTTCGCGATAGTGCATCCGAATCCCTTAATGGAATCGGTGGTTTAACCTCTGTAACAGGTGGAACTTTTCCAGCGAAAATATGGACAGCTTTCATGAAAGGTGCACTGAAAGGTCAAGAGGTTATGGACTTTCCAGCGCCATCAAATATCGGGGGACTTGATCCGATCGTGATGACATCGGGCGGAACTCAAAGCCGCACCCCCTAATGGCGCTGCGATTTAAAGCCGTACTCGCACTAGCGGTATTGGCATCACTAATCTCCTTCGTAAAGTTTTCTCACTGCCAAGCAACAACTTGGGCTACTCCAGATCAATATATTCACGCTTGCTACAGCGACATTCCATCTCTATTTAGTGCTCGTGCGTTAGATAAAAATCAATGGCCATATTCAAGCGACACTAACGCCGTGGAATACCCAGTGCTGACCGGCATGGTGATGTTTGCAACTGCAGCACTCGTTAACTCACCCATTGCATATTTCAATCTCAATGTATTTTTCTTAACATTCCTCTTTGTAGCTCTAGTTTTAATTACTAGAAGAATTAAACCTGAGTTTGGATATTTGCTTCCAGTTGCACCGGCGATGCTGGCTTCACTATTTATAAACTGGGATCTGTGGGCAATCATCACCATGGTGCTTGCAATCTACTGGTTTGATAGAAAATCCGATCTCTATAGCGCATTAGCAATCGGTATCTCAATCTCAACTAAATTTCTGCCGATATTTCTCCTATTACCTATCGCATTTATTATGTGGCGCCAGAACCGGGTTAAAGACTTAATTAAATACTTGGCAACAACAATCGGAATATGGCTAGTAGTAAACCTTCCATTCATGCTTACAACACCAACAGGCTGGTGGAGGTTTTATAAACTTAATTTGGAACGCACAGCAGATTGGGGCTCAATCTGGTTAGCGCTTAACCAGTTAGGTGTTGGTCTGACTAATCTGAATTATTTATCGCTTCTACTATTACTCATAGGAATGACAGCGATTGCTGTTTTTCTCTTTGAACTAAAAACAACACCAACCCTTGCTTCGGTTGCATTTATAGTTCTCGCCACTGTCATGGTGGTTAGTAAGGTTTACTCACCTCAATATGTTTTATGGTTAACACCACTTGCAGTAATTGCACTTTCAAGTTCAAAAGAACTGCCTGCATTCTGGATATGGCAATGCGGTGAGATTATTTATCACATTGCAATCTGGCAACACATTGCCTTAGTTACTGGCGCTCACTTCGGACTCCCGGCCGGCGGATATGCCTGGCTCACGCTTTTGCGCATTGCTACGAGCCTCTACTTGGTCTGGACCCTTATAAAAAGCGCTTTGCAGGCTCGAAATCCACAGGGTTCTGCCTTCGATTTACTCTTTGAGGCCTCTAAGGCTTACCCTTAACCCTCTTGAACAGGCACCCAGTGCCCGTCCAGGAAAGCACTAACCCTCCTGTCACGGAAATACCGTGGCCGTCTTAGTCCAGAGGAGGTCGGGTTAACGCATGCGTCACTACGAACTTATGGTCATTCTTGATCCAGAACTTGAAGAACGTACAGTCACA
>WLOR01000006.1 GCA_009699165.1 Actinomycetota bacterium
GAAGACATGATCAAAACCGAGAGGAAATAAAGTGAATATAACAACCGGTAAAGGCGACATCCGTGTTGCAATAATTGGCGTAGGAAACTGCGCTAACTCTTTAGTTCAAGGAGTGACCTATTACAAGGATGCTGCCGTTGATCAAGAGATTCCAGGGCTCATGCACGCAGTTGTTGGGGGATACCACATCTCTAGCATCAAGTTCGTTGCAGCCTTCGACGTTGATGCTAAGAAGGTCGGTTTAGATTTAGCCGATGCTATCTGGGCCAGCGAAAACAACACCATTAAATTTAGTGACGTAGCTAAGACTGGCGTTACTGTCATGCGCGGTGTCACAAATGACGGTCTCGGAAAATATTACAGAGAGACAATAACCGAATCCGATGCACCAGCAGTAGACATGGTGCAGGTCCTAAAAGATGAGGCTGTTGATGTCTTGATCTGCTACTTACCAGTTGGTTCAGAGGTCGCTGCAAAATACTATGCACAATGCGCAATCGATGCAGGATGTGCATTCGTTAATGCATTACCAGTATTTATCGCATCAGATCCAGTATGGGAAAAGAAGTTTGCCGATGCTGGACTTCCAATCGTGGGAGATGACATTAAAAGCCAAGTTGGTGCAACAATCACGCACCGCATCATGGCTAAGTTATTCCAAGATCGCGGCGTGCACCTTGATCGCACATACCAATTAAACGTTGGCGGAAATATGGATTTCAAGAACATGCTCGAGCGTGATCGTCTTGAATCTAAGAAGATTTCAAAGACTAACTCCGTAACATCGCAGTTAGCCCATGATTTGGGAGAGAAGAATGTTCACATCGGACCTTCTGATTACATTCCATGGTTAGATGATCGCAAATGGGCCTACGTTCGCCTCGAAGGCCGTGCATTTGGCGATGTCCCATTAAACCTTGAGTACAAGCTAGAGGTATGGGATTCACCAAACTCTGCTGGTGTAATTATCGATGCACTTCGCTGCGCAAAGATCGGTCTTGATCGCAAGATTGGTGGAGCGCTTCTTTCACCATCTAGCTACTTTATGAAGACACCTCCAATTCAATACACAGATGAGGCTGCACATAATAAAGTTGAAGACTTCATCACTGGAAAGCTAGAACGCTAGAAAATTAAGGCACGAAAAGGCCCCTTGGCATATAGCCAAGGGGCCTTTTCTAACCCCTCACGGAGAGTTGAGGGTTAAATCGTCGCATCCTCAGGAGTGCGACGAATATGTCGAATGCCAGCAAATACAAAGAGGAACATAACAATCGCTCCCACGAGAGTTACCTTTGCTGCGATACCGGCGATCATTCCAAGAGTTCCAAATGCATATGCATTCAATAACATGCCACGAAGTGATTCACCTTTGAATACTGTCTCAACAGTTGCATTTGCCTTTGTAAGCGCTGCTTGTGCATCCGCATTTGTTGGATCCATCGCGGCAGCACCTGCTGCTGAGCGAGCTAAGGTCGATGCTTCTGCATAAGTTGGCATAGCCGATAAGTGGAAACCAATGTAGTGATCTGCATACATCTGTGCTTGCTTGCCCGTGCTCATAACTTTATTGCCATTATCTTTAAAGAAGGCGACTGTTGCTGCATCGGCCTTTGGATCCCCATTGTCAGCCGGGATTGTAATTGCCTGAGCTTCTAACTGCGATGCCACTGTTCCACTTGCAAAAGTAGCACCCCAGTTGAGCAATCCGGCAGCTATGAGTAGAAAAACTCCGAGACCGAAACCTACGAAGGTAACAATCTTGTCAAATGTTGTACGTTTCATTTTTAATCTCTCCCTTTTAGACATCTCTTAATAGATGCATTGCTAATCAAACTCCAAATAATTTGATAGCAGGAGAGTATTGCGAGAGTCAGCCCTCGCTAAAAAGTGTTGTTAATCTCTTAGAGGGCTAGCCCTCAGTACTCGTAATAAAAAAATATGTACGACTAATTAATCGAGGTGACGATCGCAGATTTTTTGTCCATCTGGACCTACGACCATATGTGAACATGGAACGTTCAATTGATCAAATGCTTTATCACCGTAATGTGTTCTGAAAGCTAGTGCTAAAAGAACGCGCAGATTTGTATCTCCATCGGATTTAATTCCAAATACCTGCGCGCTGCGGCTGACGGTATTCTCAATCACCTTTTCACTATGTGATGTTTGCGTCGCTATCGCAGAGTTTGATTTACCCTCGCAGACTAATTGCAGAACAAGCTGCTCAAAAGGTGATAGTTCCCTCGTCGTAATGGTTATATCTCTAGCCATGATTCGCACCTCTCCGTGGTGGCTCTATTCTCTACCAAGACTTATCGATAAACCACCTCTAAGATGGCCTAATGAGTGAAATATTGGACACACAGGTGGGGTCTATCCGCTTCCTATCCTTTAATCGACCGGCAAAAATGAACGCCCTTACGCGAGGCATGTATGAGGGGCTAGCTAAGGGCCTCAACGATGCCGCAGGAGATTTTAGCGTTCGGGCCGTGGTTCTCACGAGTGAAGGCGATCACTTCACTGCCGGCAATGACATTGTCGACTTCATGGATAACCCTCCAACATCAGACTCAAGTGAGGTTGCCGCCTTTCTGGCCTCACTCCTTAACTTTCCTAAACCTCTTATTGCAGCCGTCAAGGGAAATGCAGTTGGAGTCGGGACCACAATGCTTCTGCACTGCGATGTCGTCGTGGCATCTTCCACTGCGAATTTTTCAATGCCCTTTGTAACCCTTGGCTTAGTGCCTGAGGCAGGATCGACTTTTCTATTTCCCTCACTTGTTGGATATCAAAGAGCAGCAAAGATATTTTTGACAGGTGAGTCATTCTCAGCTGATGATGCATTAGGAATGGGGTTGATCGCAGAGATTGCCGATGATGCATTCGCGACTGCAACGATAATCGCCGAACAAATTGCATTACAACCACCACAAGCTGTAATAAACACCAAAGCGCTATTGAAAGCTCGTAATCATGAATCTGTTGCCGCTGTTATGAAAGCGGAGTTTGAAATCTTTGCACTTGCACTGCAGTCCGATGAGGCCATGGAGGCCTTCATGAAGTTCATGGCTAAGAAAGGTTCATCATGACACTTGCTGGCAAAAAAATCTTTATTACTGGGGGATCGCGTGGCATCGGTTTAGCTATTGCTCTGCGAGCGGCGGCAGATGGAGCATCTATCGCAATCGCGGCCAAGACATCGGATCCAAATCCAAAACTACCAGGGACTATTCATACAGCTGCAGCCGAAATCGAGGCCGCTGGTGGAACCGCCCTAGCAATCCAATGTGATTTGCGTGATGAAAACCAGATTGAGTCGGCTGTCAATTTGGCGGCTCAGACTTTTGGTGGACTAGATATTGTGATTAACAATGCAAGCGCTATTAACCTAACCAAGACTGATGCAACCCCAGCCAAACGCTTCGATTTGATGTTTGATGTCAACGTTCGTGGAACTTTCCTGACATCTCAGGCAGCACTTCCATTTTTAAGAGACTCGGCTGCGGCAGGCAGAAACCCTCACATCTTGAATCTCTCACCACCGCTGTCGATGAAGCCAATCTGGTTTAAAAATCACGTGGCGTACACGATGGCAAAATATGGAATGAGTATGTGCGTTTTAGGAATGTCGGCCGAATTCAAGAGAGATGGCATCGCAGTCAATGCTTTATGGCCACGAACAGTCATCGACACTGCAGCCCTGCAGATGATTCCAGGCATAGATGCAAGCGCTGGGCGTACGCCAGCAATCTTGGCGGATGCTGCCTATATTATCTTTAATCGCCCTTCGTCAGAGTGCACTGGAAACTTCTTCGTCGATGACGAACTGTTGGCATCTGAAGGAGTTACCGATTTAGAGAAGTACTCAGTGACACCAGGCACGAAAGACTTTCTTTTGGACTTCTTTCTTGACTAAGATCACACAATGATCAAAAAAATTCTCGCACTTTGCGCTGCGTTGCTTCTTGCTACTCCTACTAATGCTTTAGCCCATGGTGAAATCACTCAAGCAACACCTGCGGAAGACTCTAAGGTCATTGCCGCACCGATTGAAGTATCCATTGAGTTTGATGGAAATCTGCAAACTCTTGGTGATTCCACAGTGAATTCAATAACTGTGACAGATGCGCAAGGTCAAATTATTTCTAACCCGACATCGGTAGTTGAAGGAAGTAAAATCTCAAACAGGCTCTTGTTAACAGATATTACCGGTTTGGTTTCAGTGCATTACCGAATAGTTTCAGAAGATGGACACCCAGTTGAAGGTGATTACAGTTTCACGGTTGGCGAAGTGCCAACCCTGACAAGTGCTCAAGGGGAAGAAACTGCAGAAGATGCTGCTGGCGTCACTGAAGAAAGTGGCAGTAATTTGCTTGTGAAGGCAGTAGGAGCTTTGATATTTTTTGCTCTCGTTATTGCTTTTGTTAGGCGTTTGAAGAAGTAGACTTCAGAAATGCAATTTTTTGATTTAGAGTTAAATGGTCCCAATGTAATCGCTGAATCTGAGCGTCAAGGTAATGCGCGCAATTTATTGTGGCCATGGGCTGGTGCAAATGTTTCACTTTTAGCTCTTTCATATGGGTCTTTTTTCTTAGGGTTCGGCATCTCCTTCAAACAGGCCACTTGGGCTGCCATTATTGGAACGGTCTTATCATTCTTAGTTGTTGGGTTTAGCTCGTTAGCTGGCAAAAAATCAAATGTCCCAACAATGATTCTTTCACGCGCCGTATTCGGCGTAAAAGGAAATATTGTTCCTGGGGCATTGTCGTACTTGATCTTCGTTGGCTGGGAAACAGTTTTAGTTTCCTTAGCAACGTTAGCTACGGGCACCGTATTAGGCCGCTTAGGTCATGTCAATCATACTGTTTCATTGATTATTGGTTTTGCAATTGCAGTTGTGCTGACAGTTTTTGGGGGAGTACTTGGCTTCTCAACAATTATGAAGATTCAGAAATGGCTTACTCTGATAACTGTAATTATGACTGCAGTTTACATAGCATTGACGATTGGAAACGTGGACTGGTCTGCCGTAAGTTCTATAAAAGATGGGACTAGCCAAGGATTTATTGGCGCTTTAATTTTTGGAATCACCGGAATAGGTTTGGGCTGGGTGAATTCTGCCGCTGATTATTCGCGTTATTTACCGCGGTCGGTGTCTAGCAAATCAGTCGTTGGTTGGACCGTAGTAGGTGCATCAGTTGTTCCAATTATCCTGGTGATTTATGGTTCTGCGCTAGCGGGCAGCAGTAAAGAGTTGAGTGATGCAATTGCCATGGATCCAATTGGAGCGCTCACCACTTTATTACCGACCTGGTATTTGATTCCCTTCGCGCTAGTAGCAATCTTGGGGTTAACGGGAGGAGCGATTCTTGACCTCTATTCGTCAGGTCTCACACTTGTTTCAATTGGATTGCCAGTCAAACGACACATTGCCGCATCAATAGATGCCTTCATCATGCTGCTTGGGACAATCTATATAGTCTGGTTTGCGGATAACTTCTTCATACCTTTTCAAGGTTTTCTCATCACATTAGGTGTTCCAGTTGCGGTGTGGTCAGCAATTTTTGTAGCCGATGTAATTATGCGTAAAAAACCTTATGTGGAATCAGATCTTTTCGATTCACAAGGACGATATGGTGCATGGAATAAAACAACTCTGGGAATAATGCTTTTTGGTTCAGTTATTGGTTGGGGTTTTGTGACCAACTCATTTGCATCGTGGCTCTCATGGCAAGGATTTTTTCTAGGAGCGATTGGTGGAAAAGAGGGAGCTTGGGCTTACGCAAATGTGGGGGTTATTTTTGCTTTAGCCATCGGTTTTTTCGGACACGTTCTTTTATCAAGAAAAACTATTGCTGCGCAGGAGTCTTTCTGAGCCAGATATAGCCAGCGATTCCAGAAAGTATTGCTGAAAGAAATAGCCCGAGGCGAATTTGGTCTAGTTCGCTCGGCGACGCTGCAACAATCTCCCCGATAACTAATGCCACCGTTAAGCCCATTCCGGCAAGAGTTGCGATGCCAGCAATCTCTTTCATGGAAATGTGCCGTTGTGCGCCCAGTTTGATGCAGAGCCAAGCAAAAAACGTGATGCCGACAATTTTTCCTATTGTGCGTGCAATAACTATTGAAAGTGTGGTCTTTGAGCTGAAACTCGAAATATCAATATGGAATGGGATATTAACTATAATAATCACAGGAACAATGAAGTACGTTGATATCGGAGTGAGAAATTTTAAGATCCTAGATACGTGATGTAGTCGGATTGGGATTATGAGTCCAATCGCTGCTGCACCTAAAGTCGATAACGCTTCAGCGGGGTGTAAATCATTGCCATAAAAGATTCCAAGAACTATTAGTGAAAAAAGATCGTCAGCGATAGCTAAAGTCAATAGAAAAACGCGAACATTGCTGTTCACTCGCTTTCCCAAAAGTGATAGAACTCCAAGAGCTAATGCAATATCAGTGGGCATCGACGTTGCCCAAACATGTGATCCAGGATTGAGCAAAAGATAAATCACAGCGGGACAGATCATGCCGCCGAGGGCAGCAACAATGGGAACAACAGCCGTGCGAGCATCTTTGATTCCAACTCTAATCTCTAAGCCGATGAGAAAGAAGAAAACTGCAATCAGCACATCAAGGAACATGTCAGAAATCTACTGTATGAATAAAGCAAAAACCCCGCCATTAAATGACGGGGTTTTTGGTACAGATTTTTAGATGTCGTAATACAGCTCAAACTCAGCTGGATGTGGACGCAAACGAACGTAATCAACTTCTTGCTTGCGCTTGAAATCAATCCATGTGTCGATTAGATCCTTTGTAAAGACTCCACCCTTAAGTAGGAACTCGTGGTCACGCTCTAGGTTTGTTAAGACCTCATCAAGTGAGCCTGGAACCTGAGGAATCGCGGCTGCCTCTTCGCCAGTTAATTCGTAGAGATCCTTATCAACTGGGGCAGGTGGCTCGATTTTATTGATAATTCCATCAAGGCCGGCCATCAGCATTGCTGCAAATGCAAGGTATGGATTAGATGATGGATCTGGGCAACGGAACTCGATGCGCTTAGCCTTTGGATTGGAACCAGTAATTGGGATACGGATACAAGCCGAACGGTTACGAGCTGAGTAAACAAGGTTTACAGGTGCTTCATAACCAGGAACCAAGCGACGATATGAGTTAACTGTTGGATTAGTAAATGCAAGTAGTGATGGGGCGTGCTTGAGAAGTCCACCAATGTAGTGACGCGCCATCTCTGACAGGTCTCCATATCCATCTCCAAAGAACAATGGCTCGCCATTCTTCCAGAGTGATTGGTGTACGTGCATACCGGAACCGTTATCTCCAAAGAGCGGTTTAGGCATAAATGTTGCAGTCTTTCCACCTTGCCATGCAGTGTTGCGAATGACGTACTTGAACTTCATGATGTCATCGCCTGCATGCAAAATATCGGTGAAGCGATAGTTGATCTCCATTTGTCCAGCGGTTCCAACCTCGTGGTGTGAACGCTCAACTAGTAGGCCAACTTTGCCGAGTTGCATAACCATCTCATCGCGAAGATCAGCAAATTGATCAGTTGGAGATACTGGGAAATAACCACCCTTGACGCGCGTACGGTAACCACGGTTAGGAGTTCCATCGGCATCCTCTTTAATTCCTGTATTCCATGCACCTTCATATGATTCAATCTCGTGATAGGCAGTATTGATATCGGTCTTAAAGCGAACACGGTCGAAAACGTAGAACTCAGCCTCTGGTGCAAAGAATGCTGTATCAGCGATTCCTTGTTCGCGCATAAAGTCAACGGCCTTAGCAACAACGCCACGAGGGTCGCGACTATATGGAGAGTTATCGATTGGGTTGTGGACTGAGAAGAGAATAATAAGAGTCTTCTCTTTGCGGTATGGATCTAAATAAGCTGACTCTGGAACTGGAAGCAACTTCATATCGGACTCGTGGATAGATTGGAAACCACGGATAGATGAACCGTCGAACATTAAGCCATCTGTAAAGACGGCCTCATCGAAAGATTCAACTGGAACGTTGAAGTGGTGTTGGATTCCAGGAAGATCTGTAAATCGAACATCAACTAACTTGATGTCTTCCTTTTTAATATAGGCAAAGATTTCAGCTGAATTCTTAAACATGCTTCTCCCAATTCACATGGATACATAAACTGTGTATCAGTGCAGATTTTCTCGACTTTGAGCCCTCTGCGTCTTGGGCCAAGAATAAGTCGCCCAAGGCTCATTGGCCTAACTGGCCTGTTACAGCCATGTTAAGAATTTTGACCCCTTAGGCTTGGGGGATGGACCCTCTCAACTTCAATGTGACACTTGGCCGGCGCTTGGCAGCGATTACGCTGGATTGGCTAGCGTGTTATGCCATTGTTGCCGCATTTTCAGGAGGCATCGGACAGATGGTCCCTAGTCGCTCACCGATCATTCTGGGCGTCTTTTTTGCTGAGGTCTCAATCTTAACGGCCCTCACAGGGGCTTCATTGGGTCAAAGAATCTTTGGCATACGAGTGATTCGCTTTGCTGATGGCGGGGCTGTCGCACCACTGCAGGCATTGGTGCGTACCGTTTTCTTAGTACTAGTCGTAACTGCCGTGACGTATGACGAAAATAGGCGGGGAATTCACGAACGTATTAGTAAGACCGCTCTGATTCGGGCGTAGGGGAGTTCAGCTCAATACCGATGCACCAGATGCTAACTGTGCCGAGTTGTATTCCACGCTCTCTTTATTTGGATTATATGCAAGGTAGACAGGATTAGTATCAATGGCAAAGAAATCGGTATTTGAAATCTTGAAAACAACAACTCCAGAATCCTCAACATGGTCGATTAAACCAGCAAGAACTCCAACCAGACTAGAGCCGTAAATTCCTAGGTCTGTTTCGGCCCAAGTATTTCGGCGCGAATCGGCAGTTGCATATGGAACAACGAATGCCCACTCTTTTCTTATCCCCTCATATGCGAGTGCGCCGTTGTAAGTATTCATTAATTCAGGTTGACTCTGATTTTCAGCAGGGACTTGATCAGGATAGAAGAGTCGAGCAGAAAGACAGACGTTATAGAGCCACTTACCGATTTGCTCTGTGTATTCAGGTGCATAAATTGGAAGTGGCGCAATCGCTGCAACTGCATTGAAAGTATTGAAAGTGAAACCATATCCACCGGAGTCTGAGACACTTCCTTGCAAGCCATGCACCTCAGTTAGACCCCACACATCTGAGATAATTCCCCAACCGGCACGGGCATCGGAAAAATCATCAAAGATCCAGCTAAATAATTTGCCAACATCGTAATGTGTGCCTTCAACTTTATTCATACGAGCGGCGATGATGACACCGTAGGCGAGCAGAATTTCATAAAAAGGGTTGTCATCGACTGGTCTATTTTCCAAGTAATCAAGGCATATTTTCGCACCGTCTAGATACTTTTGATCACCAAATCGCGAGTAAGCAATATAGAGAACCCAAGCTACACCTGCAGCTGCATCGGGTTCGGTATGAGAACCATAAACTCCCTCTTTGTTGAGGAAGTTATAGCCTGAAAATTCAAAAGTGAACACACCTTCAATAGTCTTTAAGTGATTGAGCATCTCGAGAAACTCATCGGCAATATCTCTAGAGACCTGATCAAATAACGGCTGTGATGGATACATGCTGTTGATGGCATAGAAAGCGATATTGGGGTAGACCATGTACCAAAATGAGGATTCACTTCCGCTGTCAGCAGTCTGGTTGAAGAGAATTTTTGCGACGCGATTTTGTTGGTGATAGCCCAGGCACTCAACGACAAAATCGCGTCCATCGCGATTTGCCATATCGATACCTGCAAGTGATGCACCTAATACAGCGCCAACCCCTGAAAGCGATTCGTGAGAACCCATATGGGCGGGATTCTGTCGATAGTCACCCAAGTAAGCCGGTAGAGCAAACATGTCAAAGTTATAGTTTCGACGTTCGGTATCTTGCCAGATGGCTGGAAGGTGCGGACCCTTGGCAGAAAAATCAAAGAGCAAGTCATATGTTGTCTTAGCGCGAGCTTTCCAATCAATCATGACTCCAGTGACTTGATTAATCGGCATCGACTCAATTTTTGCCGAACTTACAAATGGTTTTGGAGCCGGTCCCGAAACAATAAAGTGCTTAGCCAACCAGGCTGCTGGCAAAAGCGCGCCCGCTCCTATGATGAGGTTTCGGCGAGATATGGATGTCATTTACTTCTCCCATGTATTCATAGTTAGTTTCTAGCCCTTAATTCCAGTGCGCGCCATGCTGTCCATGAACTGCTTTTGAGCAAATCCAAAGACGAGAAGAACAGGTATCAGTGAGAGAAGAGTTGCTGCCGACACTAGGTTCCAAGGAACTATGTAATCGCGAGGTCCCAGATTAAATATGTCCTCGATAGATTTAATTCCCTGTGCCATCGTCCACTTATCGTGAGAAGAGATGTATATGAGTGGTCCATAAAGATCGTTGTATGTGCCTGTAAAATAGAGAATCAAGCATGTCATTATGGCTGGCCTACTTAATGGCAGCAGAATTCGTGAATAGATCTTGAACTCAGAGGCACCATCTGTCTCTGCGGCTTCAAATAACTCCTTAGGTATGGACATAAAGAACTGTCTAAACATAAAGATCATAAAGACATCAGTGCCAAAAAAGCATGCCGTAAATAGGGGATAGTAGGTATCAAACCAGCCGACTGATAGATATAGCTGGTACATGGGAATTGCTAGAAGTTCGCCAGGTAATAAAATGACCGAGAGCAGAACTGTAAAGATGAGATTTCTATATTTAACGTTAAATCTGACGAGTCCATAGGCCGTTAATGTGCAAGTAAGCACAGTCCCTATCGCTTTTAGGACAAAGATAGTCAGAGTGTTGCGCAAGTAACCCCAGTAGTTAAATCCCTCTAATGCAAATACATCGCGATAGTTATTGAAATTGAACTGGTTCGGAATCCAGCGGTAAACACCAACCGATTCATCGAATGTCTTAAATGAAGTCAATACAAGCGAGGCCAATGGGAGTAGCAGGGTTAAGGAGAGTGAGATAAGAGCAACATAAAGAAATATTTTGACGGCCAGAGGTTTTTTATTCATCTCAGTTTTCATTCTTAACATAGAGTTTGCCCAGTTTGAAATTGATACCGGTGAGAACAAGTAGAATTGCGAAGAAAATAAGCGCCAGGGCCGATGCATACCCTAGATTCCACGGATTTTTGAAGGCTTGGTTAAAGAGGTAGACAGAGTAGAGAAGGGTTGAGTTGGCCGGATATCCCTCGCCATGACCCATTAAAAATGCAAGGTCAAAGCTCTTCAGCGAATCTACGGTCGAAAGAATGACGTTAAAGAGAAAAACTGCGCTAATCGCTGGGAAGGTAATCACTCGAAACTGTAGCCATCTAGATGCCCCGTCCAAGTTTGCAACCTCATAAAGCTCCTTGGGTACCTGCTGTAGCGCTGCCAAGAAGATCAACATGGGCACCCCAAATCCCCAAAGACTAGAGATTACAAGCGTTGCCATTGCGGTCTTAGAGTCGGCGTACCAACCGATTCCAGTGATTCCGACCTTTCCAAGTGTTTCATTGACAAGACCGTTAGCTGGATGGAAAAAGAAACGGAATACATATGACACAGCAAATGTAGGGATTATAAAAGGTAGAAAGAATATGGTTCGAAAGACTCCGATACCCTTGAGATTATTGTTTAGGAGTATTGCCGCAAGTAACGCTAACAGGAGTTTGAGCGCAGCCACGAAAATCGCGTATTTGAAAGTGTTTTTGAGCGCCAGGTGGAATACATCATCGTATTTGATTGCACGTTCGAAGTTTTTCCAACCTATCATCGAGTGAATAGGATCCATGATGCTTGTATTCGTGAAACTAAGATAAATAGTTCGAACTATGGGATAGATATAAAAAGCCAAGAAGCCAACGATGGAGATTCCAGCAAAGGCAAAGAAATTCCTCGTGTCTTTACGATTCTTCACACTCATGTAGCAATCTCCTTAAGTTGTTGAATGAACGGCCAGGAGTTTTAGGCCCCTGGCCGTTCAATCGTTTATTTATTTACTTTATGGCTGCAGAATTGATAGTGCTTTATTAGCTGCAGCAGTAGCTTGGTCGCCAGCTTCTTGAGGAGTCAATGTTCCCTCGAGCATCTTGTCGATAATTGGCTGTACAACCTCTTGCGTTACCTTGATGAATGGAATTGTGCGTGGAAGTGTCATTCCAGTTGCGATTCCACCAAAGAGAGCTTCAAGGTTCTGTGGTGATGGGCGCTTAGCTACAGGAACAGCTAGCGCAGCATTTGCTACTGAGATACGAGTTGGTGGAAGGCGAAGTTCAGTCCACTGAGTTGTTAGGAAATCAGCAGAAGTTAAGAACTTAACAGCTTCGTAGGCAGCCTGCTTGTTAGCAGTCTTTGCAGAAACGCCCCACGCTTCGAGTGCAAGCTCTGCACCCTTTGAACTCTTTGATCCCTTTGGAAGAACCTGAATGTCCCACTTCAGAGTTGAAACTGCGTTGTAGCCAGGCCAGTTTCCTGTGTGTCCACCGTACTCCATTGCGGTCTTTCCACCAGAGAATCCACCGAGTGAATCATCTTTAGGTCCCGGAGACATCTTGTACTTACTTACCTTGTCGCGGAAGAAAGTTAATCCCTTAATGGCTGCTGGGCTGTCTAATGCAACAGCACCATCTTGTAGCCATTCGCCACCGGCTTGGCGAACGTGAATTAACCACTCACCCCACCAACCGAATGTAGAGGCGATACCCCATTGTGTGGATGTAGATCCAGAGGATTTAGTGAGCTTTTGTCCAGCGTTCACAAGGTTTGATTGTGTCCACTTAGCAGTTGGGTATGAAAGATTTGCAGCATCAAATAATGCCTTGTTGTAATACAGCAAGCCAACATTGAATCGATATGGCAGAGCTAACTGACGGCCCTGGAACTTAACAGCGTTTAGAAGTGCAGGATAGAAATCCTTGCTGTTGATGGTTTTATCTTTTGCCATGTATGGCGTTAGGTCTACAAGTAAGTTCTTCTGAGCCGCAACAAAGAGATCGCCTGTATTGATGATGTCAGGAGATTTATTTGCAGCGATGAGCTGGTCTTGAGCTCCGCCCCAGTTAACTTCAATATTTACAGAGCTGCTTGACTTGTTGAATGCAGCAATCTTTGGTTCAAAAGCTGCCTTCCATTGGGTCGGCATTACAACTGTAACTGTTGGTACAGCAGCATGTGCGAATGGTGCTTGCAGTGTGAAGGCAAGTGCAAACGCCACACTACCTACAATCCATTTTTTGCTTTTGTTCATTTTTAACCCTTCTTCTCCATCTGTTGACTCTTGGTGACTGATGTCACGGAGAGCTTTAGTCGTTTGCTTACTCTTAACTTTTTAATGAGTTAAGAATCTCTTTTATTGATAATCGCGCCCCGCAAGTAAATGAGTCGGCTGCTCCGTAATAGAGCAACACATCATCTGCACGAACCACTTGTCCATTTGAAAAAACAACGTTCCCGTAAAATCCCTCTACTTCATAAGGCGCAGTTGGCTCCATGATTGGATCATGAGATCGGGCGATAACTTTGGTGGGATCGTCGAGGTCAAGCAGTAGGGCGCCCATACGATATTTGTGACCACCCGGAAGAACCTCTGCGCCGTGATAGAGCTCGAGCCAGCCTTCTTCGGTTTTGATTGGCGCAGAGCCTGCTCCGATTCGCGCGCTATCCCACATCCCTGGTCGAGTAGTTGCGATGCAAGAATGATTTCCCCAATGAATTAAATCTGGGGATGTCGCGCTCCATATAAAGGGACCGCCAATACCAGTTCCGGTTGGCCGATGAAGAATTTGAAACTTGCCATTGATTTTCTCGCTAAATAGAGCGGCATCTTTGTTAAATGGAGGAAAAATTAATCCTAATTTCGTGAACTCTTTCCAGTCGGTCGTGCTTTGAAGTCCAACACCGTAACCGTTATGTGAGACTGCGGTGTAAGTCAGGTAGTAGGTGCCATCAATCTGAGTTACGCGTGTATCTTCAACTCCCAGAGCTTCGTATGTGCTAGATCCCTGCAATACAGGTTTATCTTCGACTGTAAAGTTTTCTCCATCCTCACTCCAGGCTAAGCGAAAATGAGAGATCGTAGTTAAGTGTTCAATGCCATCTACGATGAAACTTCGTGAGTCAGGGATGGTAACTCTTGAGTCATTCTTTGCAAAGATTTCAGATTGTATGTGACCATCTTCTGTAATGCTGAGCGACTCAACATAGCCATCTATTGCAGGATTGCGTTCTGCGATGCGAAGTACTAGCCCAATCTTGTTATCGAACTCAAAGGCGCCTGGATTAAAGGCACACGTGACGACTAATCCATCGGCACTTGGCTTTATATCTGAAGGCGTAATAATCGGATTCGAAGAAAAACGCTCTGCCATGTCAGTCATTGTTAGTTCTTACCCTTCTTGACTCGCTGGGTTGACTCTCTAACAATTAACTTAGTTTCAATCTCAACTCTTTGGCGTGGTGCGCCAGGATCGTCAATGCGTGACCAAAAAAGTCGCCCGGCTGCACGTCCAAGAAACTCGCGCGGTACTGAAACGGTAGTTAATGGAATTCTTGAACTCTTAGCACCGTCAACGTCATCAAATCCAGTAAAACTTATATCGCGAGGAATTGAGTAGCCCATCGCAGTCGCTTCTTCAATTGCTCCCAGTGCAAGTGCGTCGTTTACTGAAAAGACTGCAGTTGGCTTTTTCTTTATAGCCTTTTTGAAAAGCTTCTTGCCAGTTTCAAATGTCGTGTCATCACCGTAAAAAATCTCTGGAGCAGGCAATCCCTTATTGGTGAATGCATCAATAAAACCTGCGCACCGCTCAACATTGGAATACCAGTCTTTTGGCCCTGAAAGTATGACGGCATCTTTGTGTCCAAGAGAGAGGATATGTTTGGCTGCCTCATTTGCACCACTTCGATCGGCGGCTACAACTGCATCGACCGGAAGGAGTTCATTGAAATTATCGATGAGAACTACAGGCACTCCTAAGGAGTGGAGTTTTAGAATAAAACTCGCTGGAACAAAAGGTCCGTTTAGGATTACTCCATCAGAGCGATGCTCACTTATCACTCGCCAAGAAGCAGCATCTTTGACCTCTTCATCTCCAATCACTGAAATCGTCAACTGCAGGCCAACTTGGCGAGTCTCTTCTTCAAGACCCATGAGGATGGGGAAGTAGAAGGGATCCCTAGAGACAGGACCGGAAAGGTGATAGACGGCAAAACAGACGCTTTCACTTTTTGCCGTAGCGAGCATACGTGCTGCAGGGTTTAAGACGGTATGACGAAGAGCTGCCTCTGCGAGAATTTTCTTACGCAAACTCGAGGAAAGTCCCGGTTTTCCATTGAGTGCGCGAGAGACAGTGGCTATGGATACCCCAAGTTCAGCTGCCAATGCCTTCGTCGTTACCATCTCACCCCTTAACGCAATTTACGTAATAACTACGTAAAGGTTTACTTATGTTTTTTGCACAGTAGGGGGGTAAGAGGTCGAGCGCAATAGCAAAAGCTTAGTTACGTGAAATTACGTTATAACGATTGGGTCTCTTTTATCGGTGTAGAAAAACTTTTCACTCCAGGAATGAAGAGAACAAAGAAGCCAATGAGAGTAAAAATGACTGCACATATAGTCATATAAGTACGTTCTCCCAAAAGATTGACCATCGGTCCTGCCAAACCAACTCCAATTGGCATCAATGCACTCGATAGCATTGATTCAAAACTAAGAACACGCGCTCGAGAATGATCAGGTGCTTCACGTTGTAGCGCTGTTTGCCAGAATATGCCCATGGGTTCGGTTGCAAGACCTCCGAGAAAGTAGCAAATGATCACAAATGCCGGTGATATTGGGAAAATCAGCGCAACAATGAGAAAAACTAGAAACGACCATGAGATAAATGCAATCAATCCAGGGGATTTAGCCCGTAACTTTGCTGCAAAGGCGGCAGTAATCAGAGAACCGAGACTAAGGGACATTATCGCGATAGTAAAGATTCGAGGGGTATCGAACTCCCGCGTTGTGATTATTGGAAGTAGGACCATCTCTGCACCGAAGAGAATAGAAGTTTGAAATGCGAGTGCGACCATTACTGCAAGCATCCACTGTGAGTTACGAACGAAGTGATATCCAGCAAGAAGTTCTTCTAAAAAGTGAGTCCGTGGATACTTGGTTGAATCTGGAACGTTAATGCCAAACAAGAGAATGAGTGCAATCGTCATGCCAATAGAGGTTGTTATAAACCCAATCCGAGACGAGGTCACCGAAACCAAGAAAATCGCTATTCCTGGGCCACTAATAGATGCTACGCGTCCAGTAACCGCACGAAGCGCATTGGCCGCTTGAAGGCCAGATTTTGAAACGATATCGGGAATCAGTGCGCCACCTGCTCCAGATGTCGCTGCATCAACCATCCCCATCAAGAAGACTGTGACTGTAAGGCGAGCTACGTGCGGTGCAGGGCCAAAAAGCAGTTGTGATGAAAAGATAATTCTTGAGAAAAGCCCTATACGTACGAGAATCATTCTAGATATTCGATCGGCCAATAACCCACCGAATGGAGCAAAGATTAAGTAAGCGACAACTTGACTAGAGAGCAATAGTGATATTGCTAAAGCTGGTTTGTCTTCTTTAAGTAGAAGCAGAGTGGCGCAAATTGGAAATATTTGCCCACTAATCGATGAAAAAATGCTTGATATCCAAAGTTTACGAAAAAATTTGTTTCGAAGGGGAGAGAGCAGAGAGTGAATATCTCCAAGCTCTTTCTCCATTAGACAATACTCTACTAATCGCAATAGATATCAAAGTCCTGGGTTACGTAATTTAACGTAATCATTACTTTTGCAGTGGAAATGCGGTGTACTACTCGTACTCACCTTTATGCATCAAGGAGCCTCACTATGAATGACTATAACGCGACGTTACGAGAGAAATATTTAGAGGCTTTTAATCAAGAGATTCGAGAAGAGATTACTGGTCTTACTGAAGGGCAGTTCATTGAAAAATACGAATCTGAGAAAACATGGTCAATAGGTCCCTTTTCGTTGCGTGGAGATTTAACTTTTTCTAAGCTTTCCCAGATGCCTGATCCAACGCAAATCGGTTGGACTTCTTCGTCGATATTTAATCCTTCAATAATCGAACATGATGGCAAGATATTTTTGTTTTACAGGGCAGCAGTAAAGAAGGAGTCATTGGGCTCGAGAATCGGTTTAGCGGTATTTACTCCTGGTGTTGGCTGGCAGGAATCGGCAAATAATCCAGTCATATACCCGACGCAAGATAATGAAATTCTTAGTGTTGAAGATCCTAAGGTGTATCGATATGGAGCTGACAAGTTCATTATGTTCTATAACGGGGCTTGGTCGGCATCGCCAGCGCAGATTGCAGAGTATGAAAAACCATATGGTGATATCGCCGTAGATATTAACTACGCGCTTAGTTCGGACTTGGTTCATTGGGAGAAAATGGGTTTGGCAGTTCCTTATTCGACTTCAAAACTCTGGGCAAAAGGGGCAGTGATTCCAAGAGATGGACAAGGTAATGCCACCAAGATCAACGGTGAGTACTTGATGTTCATTAGTGAAGGTTGCGGTGGCACTCAAGTCTTGGGTCGTTCAGAAAATATGTTGGATTGGAGATTTGAACCATGCACATATCTGCCTTTGCCAGCTGAGATGGGAACGCATATCTATGAGGTCGCATGCGCAGTCGTTGATGGCGATAATCTAATTTTGGACTTTATGTATAACTCCCACACCAATGAGCACTTAGGGGCGCAGGTTCGTTATTCATTCGATGATGTGAGCAAACCCATTGAGTTCACTAGTAACGCCACCTTGGCCTGGGGTGGAATGATCAAGTATCAAGGAAAATGGTTATTTGCTCAAGGATGGGATGCTCCAGCAGGCAGCGAAGAGATCTATTTCTATAACGCCTGAAATTTTAACTTTTGTTTTAACGCATCTTTGGGGCACGTGTAGGCATTGGCCCCTTTGGGATAGGCATCGAAAGTCCACCGACTGCTTTAAGGCGTGCACGAACTTCGCGCATCTGATGTGGTGTTAACTTCTTTGGCATTTTCTGAAGATGTTTTTGAAGTTTACGAAGTGAGACCTGACCCTTTTCATCTCCAACTACTACAAGTGCAATTGGAACACCAGGTGCAAAACGCTCCGTCTTCTTGCGCTCTTCTATCAGCATCTGATTAACACCTTGGGAACCCTCGCCAGTTAATACGATTCCAGCACGACCGACACTGCGATGCACCATGTCTTGGTTTTTGGCAACAGCTACCGCAGGAGTTGTTGTCCAACCCTTGCGAATTGCCATCAAAACACTTGCGCCAGCGCCAATCTGACCCTCAATCGATGAGTATGCAGCAGTGCCTGCTTGGCGTGTGAAGAACAAGAGTGTCATCAGTAATGAAAGAGGTAAAAAGATAAAGCCGAAGTAGAGTGGATGACCAACGACGGAACCGATAGCGATTCCAATGATCCACGTGACTAGAAAAACTCCAACGAGAGCCAACGTTATCCATGGCTTTACAACTTTAGTGACGTTATAAGCATCACGGAAAGTTTGAAAACGTGGGGTCTTGATCTTCTTTTCTTTGGCTTTTCTCTTGAACATAATCGTTAGTTTAGTGGGGCAGGGGCCGTTCCACCAAGGCGAGCAGGTGCCCATCGTTGGCCCACATGGCTATCAGGATATTTATCCTGCACTTCATGGAGCATCTCGAGCAGCATTTGGCGCAAGTGGGTTTCGGCTACATCTACATCATCACCGCGTTGATAGGTTATAGGTTGGCCAAAAACAACAGTGACTGGGTATTTGTTGCGTCGAAGATCTCTTTTGATTCCCTTTGTCCATATCCGCTGACTTCCCCAGATAATTGTTGGGATCACAGGAACCCCGGCACCCATTGCAAGACGGACGGCACCGGATTTCAACCCCTTGATTTCAAAGCTAGTTGAAACAGTTCCTTCAGGAAATATTCCTATGATCTCGCCGGTCTTTAGAGCTCGAAGTGCTGCGACAAATGAGGCTGCGCCATTTTCGCGATCGACATTAATGTGATGCATGCCGCGCATTAATGGGCCAGCAAGTTTGTTATCGAAAACCTCTTTCTTGGCCATGAACCGGACGTATCTATCTGCAGGTAGTGCGGCGGTACCGGTAATGGCAAAGTCAAGATAACTCACATGGTTAATTGCAAGAATCGCTCCACCTTTGCGAGGAATATTTTCTTCTCCTTGAAAATCAAATTGCAGTCCCAAATATTTCCAAAGTGTTTTGATGGCCGCGATAACAGGGGGATATACAAGATCAGCCATGAGATGCCTTGGCAGCCATTGCCTGTTTGTATAAACGTCCTGCGCGATAACTTGAACGCACGAGCGGACCGCTCATTACTCCTAAGAAACCTGCCTGCGTGGCCTCTGCAGAAAGTTCGACAAACTCTGCAGGTTTGACCCAGCGAACCACTGGATGATGACGATTAGTTGGTCGAAGATATTGAGTGATCGTTATTAGGTCACACCCAGCACTTCGAAGATCTACGAGGGCTTGTGAAACCTCTTCACGCGTTTCTCCAAGACCAAGAATTAAGTTGGATTTAGTAATTAGACCGAAATCACGCGCCATCGAAATTACACGTAGTGATTTTTCATAAGTAAAAGCTGGTCGAATCTCTTTAAATATTCGTGGAACTGTCTCTAAGTTATGGGCAAATACTTCAGGGCGAGTTTGAAAAATCTCCTCCAGCAGTTCGCTCTTTGCATGAAAGTCAGGGGCCAGCATTTCAACGCCGCATCCTGGATTTAACTCATGAACCTGTCTTATCGTCTCTGCGTATAACCAAGCCCCTTCATCGGGTAGATCATCGCGAGTGACTCCTGTAATAGTTGCATATGCAAGACCCATCGCCTGAACTGATTCAGCGACTTTTCGTGGCTCAGTCCGATCTAGTGGATCGGGCTTTCCAGTGTCGATGTTGCAAAAATCGCAACGTCTAGTGCATTTATCTCCACCAATTAAAAACGTTGCCTCTTTATCTTCCCAACACTCAAAGATGTTTGGACAGGCGGCCTCTTGGCACACTGTGTGCAGTCCCTCTGATTTCACAAGCGAACGCAGCCGAGTGTATTCAGGGCCCATATTGGCCCGAGTTTTAATCCACTCAGGTTTGCGCTCGATTGGAACCTGGGCATTTCGGGCTTCAATTCGAATCATCTTGCGGCCTTCAGGGGAGATGCTCATACGCTGACTCGCTTGAGAGATTCAAATATATATCGCTCGACGATCGGTGCTACATCCTCAACTGTTATTGCTCGGGCCAACTCTTTTTCAATGGAGGTCACATCTGCATCTGCGATGCCGCATGGAATGATCTGGTCGAAAGCGCTCAGGTCAGGGCAGACATTGAGAGCAAATCCATGCATGGTTACGCCTTTGGCAACCCTAATACCTATGGCTGCAATCTTGCGATCACCTTTTTCATCTCGAATCCAAACGCCTGATCGCCCCGAAAAACACTGTGCGTTGATTCCAAGCTCGGCGCAAACGGCTATGAGCCCAGATTCAATCTCACGGACAAAGCCTACGAGTTCAGATGGTTTGGCCAATCGAACAATCGGATATCCAACAAGTTGACCTGGACCGTGCCATGTAATTCGGCCGCCGCGATCGACGTCGATGACGGGAGTTCCATTTTGCGGCCTCTCCGAAACATCACTGCGACGACCGGCCGTGTATACCGAGGGGTGTTGCAAGAGTAAAAGAGTGTTGGGCCGTTTTTTATCTACGACCTCACCATGAATAGTTCGCTGAACATCCCAAGCTTTTTCGTAATCGATTAGACCGTGGCGGGTTAGGGCTATGGCAGATTCATAAGGGCTAGATACAACAGGCACATCCCTAGCCTAAAGGTAGGATTGCATCCTTACCAATCGGAGAGGGATTTACCGTGTCTACAACTGCCCCAAAAAAGAGCCGACGTCCATTTATTACAGCCTTAATCGTGATATTCATCTGGCTGGGAGCAAGTGGAGTATTTGGTCCACTCTTTGGATCCTTATCTACCGTTCAGGAGAATGATAACTCTGCATTTTTGCCACAGAATGCCGAATCAACTCAGGCATCAAAAATTATTACAAAGTTTTCTGCCGATCAGACTCAGACAATTCCAACCCTAGTTCTCTACCTTGGAACTGTTGATGATTCTAAAGTCGCAGCCCTCAATGCACATTTAGCTCTCCTTGGATCTACATCAATTAAAGGCTCGGAAGTCCCAATCTCAAAGTACTTAATCCCCGGACAACCGATATTTGCATTTGCCTCGCAGGATAAAAAAGCGATACTCGTTAGCCTTCCACTCACCTTTGATTCGGCGAGAGATTTACTACCAAATAAGAAGCCTGTACTTCCTGAGATCATCAAAACACTTCGTGAAGACTCTGCCACATATGGCAAAGCGAATGGATTAACGGCAAATGTAACCGGTGTCGGAGCGTTACTTGGCGATCTCTTTGGCGCCTTTGGAGGAATTGATTCCTCTCTACTATTAACAACGCTGGGAGTAGTTGCCTTTATTTTGATTATTGTTTATAGATCACCGGTTTTATGGATTTTGCCGCTTTTTGCATCGGTAATTGCACTCTCAACGGCTGGTGGACTTGTCTATATTTTGGCCAAGAATAATGTGATCGATTTGAGCGGACAGTCTCAAGGAATTCTCTCGGTGCTTGTTCTTGGAGCAGCAACAGATTATGCGCTACTACTAATTTCGCGCTACCGAGAAGAACTCCATCACTACGAGTCTCGTTTTGATGCGATGAAGGCGGCGTATAAAGGAGTTTTTGAGCCGATCCTTGCCTCAGGTTCAACAGTTATTGTCAGTTTATTGGTCTTATTGCTCAGCGAACTTTCAAATAATCGAGGTCTTGGACCCGTTGGTGCAATTGGCATTGCAGCTTCAATGCTCACAATTTTAACTTTATTGCCAGCACTATTGGTTGCCTTTGGTCGCTGGATTTTCTGGCCCCGAATTCCCCGCTTTGATGATGTCAATTCGCAGTTAGGTGGCGTCTGGGCAAAGATTGGATCAGGAGTACAAAAACGTCCACGCAAACTGTGGCTAGCAACCTCGGTTCTATTAGTGATACTCGCTGGGTTCTCTACGACTTTAAACGCTAAAGGTTTGTCCACTGCGGACGCATTTACAAAGAAGCAGGACTCAGTTATTGGCCTAGAACTTTTAGGTGAGCATTTTCCTGGAGGAGCGGGTCAACCAACAGAAGTTGTTGTTAGGCAAGCTCAAGTGGGCTCGGTTAGTGCAGCGTTGTTAACTGTCGCCGGAGTCGCTTCAGTTGAGCCGATGCGAGTGGGTCCAGTAATTCCGGGCGCACCGGTTCCGGCCATTAAAGTCTTGGATGGTCAAGTAATTTTGAATGCAACCCTTGCACTCAATCCAGATTCGACAGCTGCAAGAGATGCGATACCAGATATTCGTCGAGTGGTTCATGCAATTGATCCAGAAATTCTAGTCGGCGGCTCAACTGCGGTGGCCTTTGATACAGATGTTGCAGCAGATCATGATAACAAGACGATTATTCCAATTGTTCTTGTGTTAATTACAATCATCCTTGGCCTATTGCTCAGAAGTATTGTCTCGGCATTTCTGCTTCTTTCAACGGTCGTTCTGTCGTACTTCGCGACGTTGGGTGCATGTCAATTAGTCTTTGAGCATATTTTTCACTTTAAAGGTGCTGATACCTCGTTCCCTCTTTTTGCATTCATATTCTTAGTAGCACTTGGAATTGACTACAACATATTCCTGATGACTCGAGTACGAGAAGAGAGCGCAAAGATTGGCACACGGGCAGGTGTTATAAAAGGTTTAACTGTTACAGGGGGAGTAATTACCTCTGCTGGAATTGTATTAGCAGCTACTTTTGGAGTACTTGGAATTCTGCCGCTAGTATTTTTAGCCGAGCTCGGCTTTGCGGTTGCATTTGGAGTCTTGCTTGATACTTTAATTGTTAGAACTATCCTTGTTCCAGCTCTCGCATACGACATTGGTGGGAAGATTTGGTGGCCATCTAAATTACAGGATAGATAGATGGCACTACGGGTAGGGATATCGGGATATGGATTGGCCGGTAGATACTTTCATGCACCCTTACTCAAGGGTTGTGGTTTTGAAGTAGCAGGTATCGCTACATCTAATTCAGAGCGATCAAAGCATGCCCGTGAGGATTTTCCAAATGTTCAAGTAGTTACTACCGTTGAAGAGCTAGTTCAGCTTGATTTAGATCTAGTTGTTGTTGCCTCGGCTAATTTAGCTCATGCTCGTGATGCCTTTGCTGCAATTAATGCAGGAGTTGCAGTTGTCATCGACAAACCTATGGGCCGAAGTTTTGAAGAGACTAAATCGATAGTGGATGCTGGATTGGCTGCTGGTGTACCAGTCTCAACATTCTTTAATCGACGTTGGGATAGTGATGCCCTCACAGTTAAGAGAGTACTTAAATCTGGTGAGCTAGGGACCATCCATCGAATGGATTCACGCTTTGAGCGATTTCGCCCCGATTTAAACCCAACATCATGGCGTGAGAATATGAGTGCCTCTGATGGTGGTGGTCAACTCTTAGATCTGCAACCGCATTTGATTTCTACCGCGCTCGATTGGTTTGGTTCAGCCGAGCTCTTATCTGCAAATGTTCGCTCCTTACGTGGGGGAGCCGACGATGACTCTGTTCTGGTTTTGAAGCATATAAACGGTGTTATCTCATATCTTTCGGCCAGCGCTGTTGTAGGAGCACCTGGGCCGCGCATTCGCATCCTTGGCACACATGGCGCTTTGGTAATTAATGATTTAGATCCGCAAGAAAACTTATTGAGAGCGGGTAAGTTCCCTGCAGGTGGGTCGTGGAACATCCCAACTGCTTCGCGTGCATTCATTCATAGAGGTGATGACACGGTTGAGATTGCAGGTGAAGATGGCAACTATGCATTCTTTTATAGCGCAGTCGCGGGTGCAATCGCCGGGGATAATCCATGGCCAATCGATAATAGCGATGCCTTACTTGTTGCAAAGATTATTGACCAGGCTCGCTTAAGGTAGTCACATGGCGAAGGCTTTTGATTTTATTGTGATTGGAGGCGGACTAGCCGGTCTAAACGCGGCGCTTACTCTGCAGAAAAATGATGTTGACGTTTTGGTTTTAGAGTCCAGTGATCGACCCGGAGGTCGCGTGGCCTCGGATCTAATCGATGGCTACACCTGCGACCGCGGATTTCAACTGATAAATTCAAAGTATCCATCTCTTGCAGAGCTAGATGTGATTCGAGAGATAGATTTTATCTCAGCACCACGCGTGATTGAAGTGTGCATCGATGATCAAAGACATGCGATAGGAGATCCTCGAGTTGCGCCTTTCTCTGTTCTAAATCAAGCAACGGGTTCAATCCCAGAAAAGATTCGCTTCCTAGCCAAGATATTTGTTAAACCACAAAAAGAGCAGTCCATTGCGCAGATTCTTAGAGAGTTAGGGTCAACTTACGAGCGAGTTCTTCGACCGTTTCTCTACGGAGTTTTTCTGACCGACCCCGAACTTGTGGATGCCAGATATGCACTCTCAATCATTCGCTCATTTATCAATGGAGATCCTGGACTACCTCGTCACGGAGTTGGAGCTCTACCAAAGGCTTTGGCTAAGCGCGTAAATCAGATTGAGTTGAATACTCGTGTAGATCGTATCGATGGCTTAGTCGTTGAAACCTCTACAGGAGAATTTCGCGCAAAAAAAATTATTGTTGCGACAGATTCAGCGACAGCGGCGCAGCTGCTCGACTTTAAAGAGGGTACTCCTATGGCGGGGTGTATTACCTGGTATCACGCTACGTCAGAGAATCCATCGGGTAATGGTCGACTGGTAGTTGATGGTCAACGACGTGGAGCTGTGATTAATTCTGTGGTGGTATCGGATATTTCATCGACGTATGCCCCTGCCGGAAAACATCTGGTATCTACTACGACGAGTTTGGGTAGTACTGAATCCGATGTAAGGCGTCACCTTTCACTAATCTGGGGCGTAGACACTCGTGATTGGGATTTAATTGCAAAGTATGAGATTCCTGCTGCACTGCCTGTGCACAATATTGGTAAATCACTTTCACAGCCCTTAAAAATTAGCGAATCAATCTTTGTTGCCGGCGACCACAGAACCGTCCCATCGCAACAGGGTGCGCTATTTTCTGGAAAGTTAGCGGCTGAATTAGCTTTGAACTAATGCATTCAAAGTTTCGGTAATGTGTGGATAGTCCCAGGTAAATCCAGCCTCGTGTAAAGCCTGCGGGATGACACGCTTAGAACCAAGAACCTCGGTTGAAAATCCACCCAGTGCGGCTTTGAGTGCAAATGCTGGCGCTGGGAAAACAGCAGGACGGTGAAGTGCGCGAGCCAATGCCGATGTGAACTCTTGATTAGTCACAGGATTTGGCGAGGTGAGGTTTACGGGACCAGAAATATTTTCGACAAGTGCGAATTCGATAGCTCTGACTACATCATGCAAAGTAATCCACGACCACCACTGTCTACCGCTTCCAAGCTTTCCGCCAAGGCCAAGGCGGAAAAGTGGAAGCATTTTTCCGAGTGCGCCGCCTGTTGGATCTAGCACTAAACCTGTTCGCAGTTTTACTGTCCTCACATCGGTTGCTAAATCAGCTGCAGCTTCCCATTCGCGACAGATAGCTGCGAGAAAATCATCACCAACGCGATCGCTTTCAACAACTGCTCTGTTACCACTCTCGCCATACCAGCCGATAGCACTCGCAGAGATAAACACATCTGGTTTAACTTCTGCTGCAGCTTTTGCAATTGTCGTTGTACCCATTAATCGAGAGTTGAGAATCTCAGCCTTATATTTCTTGGTCCAACGCTTATCAGCAACAGGTGCGCCAGCTAAATGAATAATTGCATCAACGCCCTCAAGAGCGCTGAGATCTACATAGCCTGTAAAAGGATCCCACGTGACTTCATCTACGGCAACCGGAGCGCGACGAACAAGACGTTGAACTGTGTGCCCCTCTGATTTCAAGTGACCAAC
>WLOR01000060.1 GCA_009699165.1 Actinomycetota bacterium
AGACGCGATGCCGAGGGATTTGCAGCCTATCTAGTCGATGCCGAAACTGGCGAATTTCAAAAAACACTCAGCGATGGACAACGCGAGCATGACCTAGACATTGCGATGTTTAACGTTGCCGCTGAGTTAGAGGACTTGTCGCTATCTGGCGTTCTATATCCTGGAATGGATCCGGTGCGGGCGGCTGAAGCAGTCATACGTCGTTATCGCAGAATTTGGGCTGCGTTGAAAGATCGTCAACTCTTGGATCCAAAAGATAGGCATGCTGTTGAGGGTGCGATGCGAGTCTTGCATGATTTAGGTTTTGCAGTCGAAGAGGTAGCAATCACAATCGACGGTGATACGCAGATGCTCTCTTTTCAACCGAAGTTAGTAGCAGCTGGGTATCACAGTGCGCGACTACGCGATTTAATGGGGCTAGAGACTGAAGAGTTACAGGCCAAGCGCTTACTTGCCTCCTTTGATCGCTATCGAGCGCGTGAAGAGAAGAGCGGAGCATCGGTAACTGAGATGGCAAAGAAGTGGTTTTTAGAGGTCTTCGAGCCCGTTATCAATCGCGTCCCTGAAGCGATGCGTGATCGCGTCGAGCACGCTCAGATGTTCCATGAAATCCTTGAAAATCGCTGGTATTTAAGCGAGGGAAAAGGTTTTGATGTCGGTCTAGATTTCGCAACGGATAACTACGTCACGGATATTCTGCCCTTCCGTCGTGATTCTGGCGTTGATATAGCCGCACAGTAGGATTGAGCAATGAGTAAGCCCCCAAATTTCGCATCTGCAGTAGATCTGAGCTCCCTTGGAAAACCAAAAGCGACGGCCGCTGACGTTGTAGCAGGGCTAGAAGTAACTGCAGCAAATCTAACGTCGGAGTTCTTACCACTCTCACATTCAAAACCGGTCATCATCATCATGTGGTCAGCTAGGTCTCCTGAGTCTGTAGAGATGGTGAAAGTACTTGGAGCACTCGAAAGTGATTATCAAGGAAGTTGGGCATTGGGTCGAGTTGATATTGATACACAGTCGCAAGTTGCGCAGGCTTTCCAAACAAAAAACGTTCCCTATGCAATTGCTCTTATTAACGAACAGATGGTTCCGCTTTTTGAACAAAGTTATCCGCAAGCCCAAGTTCGTCTAGTGCTTGATAAAGTCTTAGCCCTTGCTGCTCAGCAGGGTATTGGCGCTGCACCGGTTGAAAAAAGTGAGCCCGAAGAGGATGAGGCTATTGCAGCACTTGAAGCCGGTGATCTCAATAGTGCGCATGCTGCCTATAAAAAACTTGTAGCTCGCAAGCCAGCGGATAGTTTTGCTCAATTAGGTTTAGCTCAAGTTCAACTTCTTATTCGTACAGAGGGCCTAGATCTTGCCGATGTTATTTCACAGGCCAGTGATAGTCCAAGTGATATCGCAAAACAGTTAACCGCAGCAGACATGGAGATAGTCAGCGGGGGAGTCGAAGCCGCATTTAATCGATTGCTGCATCTGGTAAAACAGACATCGGGTGCTGAACGCACAAAGGCGAGAGAGCATTTATTGATGCTTTTTGCATTGGTGGACCCTTCGGATCCGCGTCTGGCAGCGGCAAGAACAGCCCTTGCAAACGCTCTTTTTTAATGGATACGTTAACAACCCAAAGAGAGCTCAGATATCTTAAAGCTCTCTTTTTTCTCTTTGGCTTTTTAATTATGTCGTGGCTTCCTCGATTTCCTGAAGTCAAAGCGAACCTCGGGCTTTCTAATGGTGAGTTTGGTTCGCTTATAAGCACTTCGGCTATTGGATCGCTGATCGCGCTGTTTACAGTTGGCCAACTAGTTCATAACTTTGGTGCACAGCTTGTAATGCGTATTGCCGCATTCTCGATGGCAGGCAGTCTCATTCTCCTGACCAGCACACATTCAACAGCGATTTTTTTGATGAGCAATATAATTCAAGCCTCAGCTATATCAGCGTTTCACGTATCTATTAATGCGCAAGGATTTAGCTATCAAGATCGAACTAAAAGACATGTCGTAACGCTCCTAAGTGGGTTTTGGAGTAGTGGTGCACTGGCCACTGCAGTTGTTTCAGGTCTATTAGTGGATCGGATTTCCTTAGCCAGGCATGTAGTTTTCTTATCTTTGAGCGTATTGGTAGTTTTGCTCATTTTGATTGCAGCGATTGGCGAAAACCTCGTTAAACCAAATCAAGATTCGAGTACCGATTATAGTTTTAGTGATGTATTCAAGGGTTTTCGGATCGATGGAATGGTTTCAGGCGCGCTCTTTTGTGCCATTTTTCTTGAGTTTAGCGTAGGTGACTGGGCAGCAATATTTGTCAAAGAAGATATTGGCATCAAGAGCGGGGTTCACACACTTCCCTATATCTTGTTCACTTTTGCAATGATTACTGGTCGATTAACTGTTCATCACTTATTTTCTAAGTTTCCCATGCAGTCTTTAGTTAAAGTTGCATCTTTAATTTCTGGTACATCATTTTTGCTTGGGATTCTCGCGGTAAGGTTTATTCACGCAGAAAACAGGTCTCTCTTATTAGTAGTTCTGTGTATTAGTTTTACTATCGCGGGATTAGGCTCTTCATTTCTTGGGCCTAGCATTATGAATGCTGCAAATACCCGTTCAACCTCTCCTTCAAGTGTTGTTATAGGTCAGATTGGAGTAGTAAATAACATCGCAGTATTCATCATGCGCTTAATAATTGCATGGACCGCTCAGGCATTTTCACTCTCAACTGCGCTAATAATTCCAGCGATGCTGCTCTTTACAATTCCCTATTTCTCAAAGATATTTAAACGCGCTTAAACCAGATTGTTGCAAGCGGTGGCACGGCGATTTGTGCGATGAGATGTCCACCATCATTTAAAACCACTGGAGTGTTTGTAATACCACTGCCGCCAAAAGCCAGATCATCGGTATTGAGAACTTCCTGCCAGGTACCTGTAGTTGGAAAAGGCAGTTGGTATCGCTCATGTGGCACAGGAGAAAAGTTTGTGACACAGACTAGAGGAATCGCCGCATCATCCCATCGGGTGAAGGCCAAGACGTTTGCAGCGCCATCATTGCCAACTAACCAAGTGAAGCCTTCGGGCGAGGTATCTTTTTGCCACAGGGAGGGAGTTTGGAGATAGCGCGCGTTCAGGTGGCCAACAAGCTTTTGAATTGAACTGTGCTCTGCAAACTCTGTTAGATACCACTGCAGGCCAGCGCTCTCGCTCCACTCAACGTTTTGAGCAAACTCACTTCCCATAAAGAGCAGTTTCTTACCTGGATGGGCCCACATATAACCATAGAGCGCACGCAATGTAGCTAATTTCTGCCAACGGTCACCGGGGAACTTATTAACAAGTTGGCCTTTACCGTGCACTACTTCATCGTGCGATAGAGGCAACATGAAATTCTCACTCCATGCATAGAGAATTGAAAATGTAATCTCATCATGGTGATAGATACGGTGGATTGGATCGTGTTGTAGATACTGCAAAGTGTCATGCATCCAGCCCATGTTCCACTTAAAACCAAAGCCAAGGCCTCCGGATGAGGTTTCGCGCGTAACACCTGACCATGCCGTGGACTCTTCTGCGATCATCATTATCCCTGGATGAGTTTTATATGCAGTCGAAGTCGCCTCCTGTAGCAACTGCACAGCCTCTAAGTTTTCTCGGCCCCCATTTTTATTTGGAACCCATTGCCCTTCTTCACGTGAATAATCTAAATAGAGCATCGATGCGACCGCGTCGACTCGCAGACCGTCGATGTGAAATTCGGTGAGCCAGTACAGAGCGCTAGCGACGAGAAAGTTTCGCACCTCATTGCGTCCAAAGTTAAAGATTAAAGTTCCCCAGTCAGGGTGTTCACCAAGTCTTGGATCGGCATGTTCGTATAGAGCCGTGCCATCGAAATTTGCAAGCGCCCATTCATCTTTGGGGAAGTGCGCAGGAACCCAGTCAAGAATCACACCAATTCCTGCCGCATGCAGAGCATCAACTAAGAATCTAAACTCATCAGGTGATCCAAATCGCGACGTAGGTGCAAAGAAAGATGTGACTTGGTATCCCCATGAAGGTCCATAGGGATGTTCGGTAACGGGCAAGAATTCAACGTGGGTAAATCCATGGTTCTTTACGTACTCTACAAGTTCAGAAGCTAGATCTTTATAGGAAAGCCCTAATTTCCATGAGCCGAGATGGACTTCATAAACGCTCACAGGAGAGCGCCATGGTTGAAATTCATTTCTCTTCGTGACCCACTCTAAATCTCTCCACTCATATGTGGACTCATCAACTATCGAGGCGGTCAGAGGTGGAACTTGGGTTGCACGGGCTAAAGGATCGGCGTGATCTACCCATCGCCCATCGATTCCGCAGACTGCAAACTTATATTTGTATCCAGCCCCGATATCGGGGATAAAAATCTCCCAGATTCCAAACGAGCCAATACGCAGCATTGGATTAGTACTTTTATCCCAAAAATTGTGATCGCCAATTAGAGATACTGCTCGTGCATTGGGTGCCCAAAGCGAAAATGTTGTACCAAGAAGTGCACCGGCATCATCACGGCAGACATGGGCACCGAGCGCGTTCCATAACTGCTCGTGGCGACCCTGCGAAATTAAATGCAGATCAAGCTCACCCAAAGTCGAGTGTGGATTAAGGAAGCTTGCCATGTTAGAGCTTTACCTGGCAGATGTGTGCAACTTTTCCAATTGGTCGAGTAGGGTCAAGTGATACATAAGTATCAGGTGACCAGTTAAAGGTAGCGCCATCAAGTAAATCTTTAACTTCGAAAGTTGTGCCGTTGATTCCAAGTGCCTTTGTATCCCAATGAACAATGGTGCCTTGAGCAAAGTTTGGATCTAGATTTACTACAACCAGAATTAAGTTTTCACCCTCACGTTTTGAGTAAGCGATGATGGCCTCAGAGTCGGTTGTATGAAAAACTAAGTTTCGAAGACGCTGCAGAGCTGGGTTGGCTGTGCGAATTGCATTGAGTTGTGTAATAAACGGTGCAAGGGTTAAACCTTTTTTAGCTGCGCCATCCCAGTCACGAACCTTAATCTCATACTTTTCTGAATCAACATACTCTTCACCATCGACTTTAAAGGCAAGATGCTCATAGATTTCGTAGCCGGCATACATTCCCCATGATGGTGAGAGCGTTGAAGCCAATACTGCTCGCAAAGCGAAGATGGCTGGATTTCCGCTGTGCAGATGAAAAGGGTTAATATCTGGCGTATTCACCCAGAAATTTGGCCTGAAATAGGCGCTTGTGTGAGTAGCAACTTCACGACCGTACTCGATTAATTCACTTTTGCTCGTGCGCCATGTGAAGTATGTATATGACTGATGGAAGCCTGCCTTACCAAGGGCATGCATCATTGCGGGTGCAGTAAAGGCCTCAGCCAAAAAGACAACACGAGGGTTTTCATCTCGCACAATTGCAATTAAATCCTGCCAGAAATGAACTGGTTTTGTGTGTGGGTTATCTACACGAAATATCTCTACACCCTTTGAAACCCAAAGACGGATAATGCGCAAGACCTCATCGCGCAGTCCTTCATAATCATCATCAAAGTTAAGTGGATAGATGTCTTGATATTTCTTTGGAGGGTTTTCGGCATATGCGATCGTGCCATCTGAGCGTTTATTAAACCATTGTGGATTGGATTTCACCCAAGGGTGATCAGGAGAGGTTTGAAGTGCTAGATCTAAAGCGATTTCAACGCCATTTTTCTTAGCAATAGCAACAAACTCTTCGAAATCCAGCATTGTGCCGAGCTCTGGATTAATTGCATCGTGGCCGCCATCAGCGCTACCAATTGCCCAAGGTACTCCGGGATCTGTGTCCTTAGGCGTAAGAGTGTTATTTGCGCCTTTGCGATGTGAAATGCCGATGGGGTGAATCGGAGGTAAATACAAAACATTAAAGCCCATCGCAGCAACTGCAGGAATTCGCTTGGCAGCGGTTTTGAATGTGCCACTTGTGATTGTTCCATCGGAATTCTTTATTGCGCCTTCGCTGCGAGGGAAGAACTCATACCAAGAACCGACTAATGCGCGCTCTCGGTCGGCTCTGATTGGATACTTCTCGCTAGAGCCTAGAACTGTTCTGTACGCAGACGTGCTATCGGCCTCTACGATAAAAAAGAAATCACCTTCAGCTGGAATTAGTACTTCACCTTCATAGCGATTAGAGCCGGGCCAAATTTCAGTCATCGCGCTGCGTGAAATAACTTTCCCATTTGAACTATGCAGGACAACTTGCGCGGTTAGTTTTTCATGCCCCTCGATAATCGCAGTTGCACTAACCGTAACTCTTTCACCGGGAATAGCTTTAACGGCAAGAAATTCTCCCCCGAAGAAGACTGCAGGGGAGATATCACTTATTGCAATTCTGGAGATCAACCTGAGCCTTCCGTATTGCCTGCATCGGCTGCCAATATGTCGTCGATACGATACTTCTCCATCGCCGCTTTTACAACGCTTTGCTTAATCTGACCTAGCTGTTCTAGCTCTTGCAATGTTGCAACAGCGATAGATTCGGCATCGACCTTGAAGTGTCGACGCAGAGCGCCACGAGTATCCGAAAGCCCAAAGCCATCGGTTCCAAGTGACTTGAATGGGGCACTAATCCATGGTGCAATTTGATCCTGGACGGCGCGCATGTAATCACTTACGGCAATAACTGGACCATCGCGGCCTTCGAGTTTGTCAGAGATATATGCACGGCGCTTATTCGTTGGATTAAGCAGATTATGGCGATCGGTTTCAAGTCCATCACGGCGAAGTTCGTTCCATGATGTAACTGACCATACCGATGCTTCAACTCCCCAATCTTCTCGAAGAAGTTTCTGCGCTTTTAGTGCCCAGTTGACGCCGACGCCGGATGCCAAGATTTGCGCAGATTTCTTGCGTTGATTATTGGCAGGTGAGTAGAGATAAATTCCCTTGAGAAGACCCTCGACATCTAAGTTCTTCGGCTCAGCTGGGTGTACATATGGTTCGTTGTATACCGTGATGTAGTAGTAAACATTCTCGCTGTTTTCACCATACATACGACGGAGCCCATCTTTAACAATATGTCCTAGCTCAAAAGCAAATGCTGGGTCATATGAAACAACGGCTGGGTTGGTCGATGCAAGCAGATGTGAATGACCATCCTCATGCTGTAAACCTTCACCATTGAGTGTTGTTCGACCTGCAGTTGCACCGATAACAAAGCCACGAACTAATTGATCTGCCGCAGCCCAGAAAGCATCACCAGTGCGTTGGAAGCCAAACATTGAGTAGAAGATATACATCGGAATCATTGGCTCGTCATGTGTTGAGTAAGAAGATCCAACTGCAGTAAATGATGCGACAGAGCCTGCTTCATTTATACCCTCATGCAAAATCACACCCGCAGTCGACTCTTTATAGGACAACATGAGTTCGCGATCAACAGCCTTGTACTGCTGGCCATTAGGTGAGTAAATCTTCATCGTTGGGAATAAAGAGTCCATACCAAAAGTACGCGCCTCATCAGGAATAATTGGGACTATGCGCGATCCAAGGCCTGGATCTTTTACCAAGTCCTTTAACATGCGGACAAATGCCATCGTGGTAGCAATCTCTTGTTGACCAGAGCCTCGCTTCACCGATTCGTATACGGAGTCATCGGGTTGGGGTAGTGGTCGAGAAATTGATCGACGACGTGGAATCGAACCGCCTAATGCTGCGCGACGTTCGGCTAGATACTTGGCTTCCTCAGAGTCTTCGGCAGGTTTGAAGTATGGAGGTAGATACTTATCTAACTTCTCATCTGGGATCTCTAAGTGCAATGTATCTCTAAACTGCATGATGTCCTCAAGGCTCATCTTCTTCATCTGATGCGTTGAGTTACGGCCTTCAAATGTAGAGCCCAAAGTCCAACCCTTAATAGTCTTAGCCAGAATTACAGTTGGACGACCATTGTGTTGTACAGAAGCTGTGTAAGCGGCAAAGAGTTTCTTGTAGTCATGGCCGCCTCGACGAAGGCTCCAAATCTTTTCATCACTCCAGTCGGCGACCATTGCAGCTGTACGAGGATCACGACCAAAAAAGTTCTCGCGTACATATGCGCCAGACTCGGCTTTAAATGTCTGATAATCGCCATCTAAAGTTTCATTCATTAACTTAACGAGCGCACCTTCTCGATCTTGAGCCAGAAGTGGGTCCCAATCGCGGCTCCAAACAACTTTGATAACGTTCCAACCAGCTCCGCCAAAAATAGACTCGAGCTCTTGAATGATTTTTCCGTTACCACGCACTGGTCCATCGAGGCGTTGAAGATTGCAGTTAATAACAAAAGTTAAGTTATCTAACTTTTCTCGTGTCGCAAGGCCAATTGCACCAAGTGAATCGACTTCATCAACTTCACCATCGCCCAAGAATGCCCAGACATGCTGATCGTTTGTATCTTTGATTCCACGATTGTGCAGATAACGGTTATAGCGTGCTTGATAAATCGCATTCAGCGGTCCGATACCCATTGAGACAGTTGGGAACTGCCAAAAATCTGGCATTAAGCGAGGATGTGGATATGAGGAGAGACTGCCCGATGGATGTGAAAGCTCTTGTCTAAAACCATCTAACTGATCTTCGCTCAGACGACCTTCAAGAAAAGCACGCGCATACATTCCGGGACTTGCATGTCCTTGGAAAAATATCTGATCTCCACCACCTGGATGATCTTGTCCGCGGAAGAAGTGGTTAAA
>WLOR01000061.1 GCA_009699165.1 Actinomycetota bacterium
ACTTATCGGATCAGATTTATAAGCCAATTCTTGGAGCCCTGCTTGTGGCATCTGGAGTTCGATTTATTGCCCAAGCAACGCACACTGATCGACCACCTCAAGAAACCATCCCCCTGCTCGCCGTTGTAATCGGTACCTGTATAGGTCTCCTGTCAGGGATTACAGGAACCGGTGGTGGAATTTTCCTATCGCCTTTAATCATCTGGTTGGGCTGGACTACAGTAAAAGAGGCAAGTGGAACCGTTGCGGCTTTTATCCTCTGCAACTCCCTTGCAGGCCTGCTTGGTAACTTTGCCTCAACGTCAAAGCTTCCAGAGACAATTCCGCTTTTCTTGATCGCAGTAATCCTAGGTGCGCTCATAGGAACACAGTTAGGCACCACTAAATTTTCACATAGTGGAATCAAACGTTCACTTGGTTGCGTGCTAATCGTGGCGGGTTTTAAGTTTTTGATGGTACTAGCATAGGCATATGAGCGAACAACCTCAGTGGCGTAAAAAGGCTTCAGAGTTTAAATCTGATGCAAAGATTTTTATCGATGGCAGTTTCTTTGATGCAGCTTCGGGGAAAACTTTTGACAATATCTCCCCCAGCCAAAATAAAGTTATTGGTCAAATCGCATCAGGAGATGTTGAAGATGTAAACCGAGCAGTTGCATCGGCTAAAAAAGTCTTTGACGCGGGAACATGGCGAGACATGAATCCGCGAGATAAAAAAGCCATCATGTTGCGCTGGGCTCAATTACTTGGCGAGCACCGAGAAGAGCTGGCTTTTCTGGAAGCCATTGATACTGGTCGGCCAATTAGCGATGCACTAAGTGTTGATGCGCCCAACTCAACACGTGTGATTCAGTGGTATGCCGAAACAATCGATAAGACATATGACGAAATCGCTCCTGCACCACGCAACGCCTTAGCAATGATTACCCGCGAACCACTTGGAGTAATTGGCGCAGTTGTTCCATGGAACTACCCCATGATGATTACTAGTTGGAAGCTTGGTCCGGCAATTGCAATGGGAAATAGCATCGTCGTGAAGCCCGCCGAAAACTCATCACTGAGCGCCCTTAAAATGGCAGAGCTTGCAGTGGCTGCTGGGCTTCCGGAAGGTGTATTTAATGTTGTTCCCGGCCGCGGATCCGAGGCCGGTCAAGCTTTAGCGCGCCACATGGATGTGGCAAAGATTGCCTTCACTGGCAGTGGCCCTACTGGTCGCAAAATGATGGCTTATGCAGCCGAATCAAATATGAAGCAGGTATCGCTTGAATTAGGTGGCAAGAGCCCGCAAGTAGTTCTCAAGGACTGTACTGACTTAGAGGCTGCAGCTTCAACGATTGCGTGGGCGATTTATTACAACGCAGGCCAGACATGTAACGCAGGCTCAAGAATCATTGTTGAAAAAGAGATAAAAGAAGAGTTATTTGCTCACTTACATAAGTTTTTAGAGAGCTTTAAAGTTGGCAACCAATTTGATCCTGCAACCCAGATGGCTGGTTTGGTTTCAAATCTTCAACGTGATCGCGTTAATGCCTATTTAGATTTGATTGGCCACGATGGAGAGAAAGTTATTTTTGGTGGTGAAAAAACTACTGGTCATGATTTATTAATACAGCCAACGTTGATTGATAATGTAAAACCAGATTCACGATTAGCGCAAGAGGAGATCTTTGGACCAGTGCTTGTCGCAATCGATGCAACTGACGAAGATGATGCCTTACGACTAGCTAATGCAACTGAGTACGGTTTGGCTGCATCAGTGTGGACAAATAACATTGCTAAGGCCCATAAATTTGCACGAAAATTGCGCGCTGGAACAGTGTGGGTCAATACCTTTGACATGTTGGATGTAATCACACCATTCGGAGGCTTTGGTGCATCTGGTAGTGGTCGAGATAAATCGTTACATGCAATTGATGCATATAGCGCCTTGAAAACAACGTGGGTCGATCTTAATTAATCACAACTACTAAGCAACAAAAGAGGAGCACGTAAAAGTGAAAATCAAGGCCGCGGTACTAGATGGAGTTGGTTCTCAGTTCGAAGTCCGTGAATTAGATTTAGACAAGCCGAAATCTGGAGAGCTTCTTGTAAAAGTAGCCGCCAGTGGATTGTGTGCAAGTGATTTAAACGCAGTTGATGGAAAACGCAAACTTGTTCCATTTCCAGCAGTGATAGGACATGAGGCAGCCGGTGTAGTTGTTGAGGTTGGCCCAGACACAACTGGATTTGCACCTGGTGATCACGTCATCATGTCGATTGTCCCTAACTGCGGCACCTGTGACTACTGTAAATCTGGTCGCCCTAACTATTGCTCGACCGCAGGAAGTGCCATGGGAGTCGGCGGATTATTTGATGGCACCAGCCGTCTGAGCTATAACGGAGAAAAAATAAATCACTTCTTAACCGTTGCATCCTTTGCCGAATACGTTGTAGTCCCGGCATCAGGTGCAGTTGTTATCCCACAAGAGATGCCGCTTGATCGCGCCGCACTCATTAGCTGCGCAGTTCTGACAGGTTATGGCGCCGTGATGAATACCGCCAAAGTTAGAGCCGGCTCGCGGGTTGCCGTCTTTGGCTGTGGCGGAGTTGGTCTCAATATTGTTCAGGGAGCCCGCATCGCAGGGGCTAGGACGATCATCGCCATTGATGTCACAGAGGAAAAGTTAGAGATTGCAAAAAAAGTCGGTGCTACCCACACCATAAACGCCTCGACAAGTGATCCAGTAGCTGAAGTTAAAAAGATTTGTGGCGGCGTGGACTATGCCTTTGAGGCCCTCGGGCGTGAATCCACAATCCAACAAGCCTGGGGGACGGTCGATGTTGATGGCGGGTTGATTCTGGTCGGGCTGCTCAAGAATGGAGCGACCTTGACCCTTGATGCTGGGCCATTTGTCAACGAACAGTGGATCAAGGGCTGCTACTTTGGCTCCTCAAACCTGCATAAAGATGTCCCAGAGTTAGTTAAAAGTTATCTAAATGGACACCTGTTTCTAGACGAACTTATCTCCGAGCGGATAGGTTTAGAGGGTCTTAATCTCGCCTTTGACCGTTTGAGGGCGGGAGAAGGAGCGCGAAACGTTTTAGTCTTTGACTAGAGGGTTTGCGCGTAAGTACAAAATTCCAGATCTGTTGCAGTCAACACGTGTAATAGATAAGGATGTATGGCAGAACACATACCACTTACAAACTAGGAGGATCTGAGTGAAGGTTTCAAAGTTCACCAGTGGATCAGTTGCAGCGGCACTTGTTGTTGCACTCGCGATCCCTGTAATTAGTGCATCATCAGCATCGGCAACATCAAAGACAAATTATTCAAAGATTACTACCGCCTCACAAGGTGGCGGAATGACTGCTCTTGCAAATGCTTGCAAGAAAGAAGGACAGCTCAACGTTATCGCTCTTCCACACTATTGGGCGAACTATGGCGACATGATTACTGGATTTGCTAAGACCTACGGGGTAAAGATCGACGAAGCTAACCCAGAAGGATCTTCACAGGAAGAGATTGACGCCGCTGTCACAAACAAAGGCACAAATCGCTCACCAGATGTATTTGATATTGGTTTAGCAGTTGCAGTTAAGTACCTTGGAACAGGAACATTTGCTCCATACAAGGTAAAGACTTGGAACTACCTACAAGGTGCTGCAGCGGTTTCTGGAACAGGTGAAGTAACACCTAACTACACAGGAACAATGACAATTGGTTACTCAGGAGCTCTTGGAACAATTACAAAGCTCAATGACCTTCTTGATCCAAAGTTCAAGGGCAAGATTGCTCTCAATGGAGATCCACTTGGATCATCTGCTGCAATGAACGGTATCTTCATGATCAACAAGGCCCTCGGCGGAACATTTGATGATGTAACAAAGGGTGTTGCATTCTTCAAGAAGCTAAAGGATGCCGGTAACTTTATTAACGTCAACCCAACAGAGGCAACAATCGCATCTGGACAGACACCAGTTGTTATCGACAATGGTTACATCCAGGCTAACGTTGTAAAGCAGATGGCAGCAGCCGGTCAGGTTTGGAAGACATTCACACCTGCATCAGTTGGCTCGACTTACAACAGTGCAATCTCAGCATGGGCACCACATCCAGCATGTGCACGCCTATGGATGGAGTACACACTTGGCGAGACAGGCGCAAACATATTCGCAACTGGTGGAGCTACACCTACTTTGTGGGTACAGCTTGTAAAGACACACCGCGCATCAGCAGAAGGTATTGCATCGATCGGTAAGAGCAAGGTTGTTGCTGAGGCAGCAACTGCTGCACAGACAGCAGCTGCTCGCGCCTACCTCAAGACTGCATGGCCTGACGCAGTCGGATCAAACTAATACTGAGTCCTAGTTAATTGACTCAACTTCAATACAAGGGAACCGGTTCTGCCACTGGCAGGACCGGTTCTCGGTATTGGCGTAGCAAGAGCGCCTATCTCGGAGTTTTACCATTTTTGCTATTCAGTGGTCTCTTCCTTTTGTATCCAACCTGGAACGTAGTCTCGGGAGCTTTTAAAGATAACTACGGAAAATTTAGCTCTAAAGTCCTGTTAGAAGTTTTCAACTCTTCCGTTGCTAGACACGCCTTCGCAAACTCATTGGAAATCTCTGCAAAGACTGCAATTGTCGGAGCAATTCTGGGTGGACTTTTTGCATGGGCGATTGTTACCGGAAAGCCTGGTGGTGTTTTTTATAAGATCTCCGTTGCCTTGAGCAGTGTTTTAGCGCAGTTCGGCGGCGTCATGCTTACCTTTGCATTCTTAGCGACCTTTGGTTTTAACGGACTCGTATCAACCTTAGCCGTTAAGTACTTACCTAATACTTTTCTTGCAGATTCAACGTGGCTTTACGGTAAGACTGGCTTAAGTGTTCTCTATACATTTTTCCAAATCCCGCTGATGGTCTTGGTCTTCTTGCCAACATTGGAGAATTTGAAACCACAGTGGCGCGAAGCATCTGATGCCCTTGGTGGTAAGGCCTACGAGTACTGGTTAAGGATTGGAATCCCAATCCTTACTCCATCCTTTGCCGGAGCAGCGCTTCTCCTCTTTGTAAACTCATTTTCTGCATATGCAACGGCAAATACCCTTATAAACCTCTCTGACTTTTTAACTCCGCTTGAAATTGCAACTGCACTGACAAGTGAAACAGGTGGCTCTAATCCAGCTGAAGCTAAATCCCTGTCTTTATTTATGGTGATCGTCGTCGTGATAGTGATGGGTCTTTACGCCTTGCTCCGAAAGAAAGTTAGTAAGTGGGAGCAAAAGCGATGAAGCAATCAATGGGAGTTCGCCTCTGGCGTTGGACGATTATCTCTGTCGTAGCGCTGTATTTACTAGTTCCGCTTTATGCAATGTTTGACTTTTCAACTAAGCCATTTGGATTTGCTGATAAAGGTAGAACTTTTCGCGCATGGAAGATGATTACAGAGCAACCTGATCTATGGCCAGCAATCTCGCGCTCATTAATTACCGCGGCAATCGTCATGGCACTCATCCTCTTCCTTATTGTTCCAACCGCCATCTGGGTTCACTTAAAACTTCCAGTGTTGCGCCGCCCTTTTGAATTACTGTGCCTTCTCCCCCTCGCAATTCCTGCGATTGTAATTGTCGTTGGAATCGCACCGCTATATCGATGGATCTCCATAAATATAAGCGAGTCGCCAATAACTCTGGCGGGTGTTTACTCAATGCTAATCCTTCCTTACACGTATCGATCCTTATCGGCTGCCCTAGATGCAGTAGATATCCATACTCTGGCTGAAGCTGCAACGACTCTTGGTGCAACCATTACTCGAGTTATTTTTGGAATAATCATGCCAACGATCAAAACTGGCATAGTCAACGGCTCTTTCATAGCTATTGCGCTGGTTCTCGGTGAGTACACGATTTCAAACATCTTAAACTTCAAGACTTTCCAAGTAGTGATCGCCCAAATTGGGCGTACCAATGGAAATGTGGCAGTGGCGGTCTCACTTGCTTCACTGCTCTTTGTAATTTTCTTACTATTAATTATTCCTACTAAAAAGCGTCAAGGGACTGTCCTTGACGTTGATGTCGCCTAAGAGATAAGGACCCATACGTTGAGCTCATCAGCCTATGTACAGTTAGTTGACCTTGCTAAGCACTTTGGTAAAGTCAAAGCTCTCGATGGCTTAAGCCTTGATATCGCCGAAGGTGAGCTCGTTGCCCTGCTAGGTCCCTCTGGCTGTGGCAAGACCACCGCGCTTCGCGCATTAGCAGGACTCCAAGAATTAGATCGCGGATCCATGATTGTTGATGGTAAAGATGTCACTTTCCAAAATGCAAACAAGCGCGGCATGGGTATGGTCTTTCAGGCGTACTCATTATTTCCACATATGACCGCCCGTGAAAACGTTGAGTATGGATTAAAACTCCGCGCACATAAGACAACTGGCGATAAGCGAAAAGCGCGTTCGGCCGAATTATTAGAGCTTGTTGGTTTATCAACACACGCAAACCACTATCCATACCAACTCTCTGGTGGACAGCAACAGCGTGTGGCACTTGCTCGCGCCTTAGCGATTTCACCGAAAGTACTTCTACTTGATGAGCCGTTATCTGCACTGGATGCAAAGGTGCGTACCCAGCTGCGCGAAGAGATTCGGCGTATTCAGATGGAGCTCGGTACCACAACATTATTTGTAACACATGATCAAGAAGAGGCGCTCAGTATCGCTGACCGTGTTGGCGTCATGCGCAATGGTCAGTTAGAGCAGATCGCAGCACCTGCCGAACTCTATGACCGCCCAAGCACGGCCTTCGTTGCCGAATTTGTTGGCTTGACTAATCCTATTGTTGGAAAAGTTAGCGGTGGATCTATTGAGATTCTTGGTGGAGTTGTTAAAACGCTCCCAGGCTCTATCACCTCTGGTACTGGAATCGCATTAGTCCGACCAGAGAGTATTGACGTTGTCGCAAGTGCATCTGGAAATGCAACTGTATTTTCGGCTAGCTTCTTAGGTGCATCGTGCCGCCTGAGCATTACATTATCCGATGGAGCTCGCGTAACGGCACAGCTACCAAGCCCTGATGCGGTTGGCTTGCATGCCGGTGCGCGCGTGAATGTCTCATTATTAGATTTGCCAGTATTTGTGAAGGCTGCGGGATGATCTTTGGAAAAATCACGCAGCTTGAAACTTTCACAGATGAGTTTGTCTGTTTTGTAAAAGTAACAACATCTGATGGTCACATTGGCTGGGGTCAAACGTCGAACTACCACTCTGATATAACGGCACAGATTTTCCATCGTCAAGTTGCACCTTGGGTACTTGGAAAAGATGCATCCGATATAGGTGCACTCATCACCCTCGTTGAAGCCCGCGAACATAAATTTCCAGGAAGCTATCGCTGCCGCGCTAATGCAGGACTAGATACAGCGCTATGGGATCTGCGCGGTCGGGCAGAGGGAAAACCAGTTGTTGAACTATTAGGTGGCACACCAAAGAAACTTCGCACATATGCCTCATCCATGAAGCGAGACATTACCCCCGAGCAAGAGGCGCAAAGATTCGTGAAGCTGCGCGATGAGTATGGTTTTGATGCATTCAAATGGCGCGTTGGGGCCGAATGTGGAAACGACGTTGATGAGTGGCCAGGGCGTACAGAAGATGTTGTACCAGTGGTTTCGCAGGCGTTGGGTGATGGTATTGCAAAGTTAGTTGATGGCAATAGTGGTTTTTCCCCCAAACGAGCGATTGAGGTCGGCGCATTACTTCAAGCTGAGGGTATTACACACTTTGAAGAGCCATGTAAATATTGGGAGCTCGAAGAGACAAAAGAGGTAACTGAGGCACTCTCCATCGATGTAACTGGCGGAGAGCAAGATTGGGATTTATCTACATGGCAACGCATGATTGATATGCGTGCAGTAGATGTCTTGCAGCCAGACATTATGTATTTAGGTGGCATATGGAGAACTCTTAAAGTTGTGGAGATGGCAAAAGTTGCACAAATGCCAATCACGCCTCACAGTGCCAATCTTTCACTTGTGACAATCTGTACTATGCATCTACTCGGCGCGATTTCAAATCCCGGCAAGTATCTCGAGTTTTCTATTGAAGGAGATGATTACTATCCATGGCAAAAGGATTTGTTCTTAGGTAATCCCTTTGCAATAGAAGATGGGAAGATTCAGATTCCATCGCAACCAGGGTGGGGTGTCGAAATAAATCCGCAGTGGCTAGCAAAAGCTACGCGCCAAGTGTCAACTCTCTAATCCTCAATTAATTCAAGTTCAAATTAGCGTTTTTAAGTGATTTCACATAGATTCATGTCATGACAACGGAGTCAGCTTTTCAAACGGCGCGCGCACAGTTACGCACCGCAGTAGAACAATTAGGCCTCTCAGAAAATGATTGGCAGACGCTTTCAACACCTCGGCGGATATTAGAAGTCGCCGTTCCCTTGCGACGAGATAACGACAAAGTCGAAATGTATAAGGGCTACCGAGTTCAATACTCAACGACACGTGGGCCTTCTAAAGGTGGCGTGCGTTTTCATCCGCAGATAGATCTCGAAGAGACGATTGCACTTGCAATGTTAATGACGTGGAAATGCGCCTTAACTAATCTCCCCTTTGGTGGAGCTAAAGGAGGAATTGCAGTCGATGCTTCA
>WLOR01000062.1 GCA_009699165.1 Actinomycetota bacterium
CAACGTGATTTACATACTGCGAGATATTTCCCCAGAAAACTGCAACAAAGAATGCAGCAACCACCCAACCAATCTGCACACGATATTTCCAGAGGGCAATCAACCCAACCCCCAGAGCGATCTCCACAACCCCCGATGCCAGAACAACAAAATCTGCCTGTGATTGCAACAGCGTAGGAACCTGTGCTTGAAAATCCAGCCGGCTAGTAGTCAGGTGCTTAAAACCTGCATAGGCAAGTGCTGCACCGAGGAGGATCTGTGCGGGTTTGCGGAGTGAGTTCATTTACGAAACCTTCAATAGGAAGAAATGCGCAAGCATTGTCGAAATGGTCTTTTGATTATCCGGCTATTGCCGAATAGCAAGCATGTGGCAAGTACAAATTCTTCTGGAAGGTCAGGAAAAGGTTTCGTACTTTACCGACCTCACCATTACCAACAACTGTAATTGCTTGATGAATATCGGCATACTTAATCTCAAGCAGTGTCTCTAACTTGCCTTCTTCAAGCTCTCCTACTCCTGACTCCACATACTGAGATATTAAGAAGTCAATGAATTCGAGCTGTTTAGCTTCCAATCCATTTTCTATCATCGAACGGGAAACTTTCGCTCTCGATTTACGAGTAACAGGCTTGAGGGCATATTTTACAAACTCCAGCACATCAAATAGATCGCTATTTTCTGCATCGATTAACTCTTGAATAGAGAGCAGCTCGCTAGTGGGAAATCCTGCATCCTCTAACTGTTTGAGCAGCTTTGCTCGGGTCGAAGGAACAGACCAGAGCATGCGCAGTTCATCCTCGTTCTTGAAAAGCTCTGGCATCTCCAAGGTATTAAAGAGAGATTCAAAAAATTCAGATAAGGACATAGGAGTGCCATCAACTGAATAGAACATCTTGGATGTCATATGTTGGAATTCGCGCTCTTTACCATCGGCTAACTTGATGACGATTTTTTCGCGCTTCTCTGGTGGCTCAACAGGGCCAACTGGTCCAGGACCTGGGTCAATGATCGGATCATCACCTGGCAGTGGTTGCAGTTCTGGTTCAACCGGCTCGCCATCCCACTCTGGATCATAGAAATTATGGGAGGCGTTCACAAAGTCGTGGATGGTGAAGAAATCTTTGCCGTCATAGAGACGGGTTCCTCGGCCAATAATCTGCTTGAACTCAATGATGGAGTTGATAGGACGCATCAAAACGATATTTCTAATGTTGCGAGCATCTACTCCCGTAGATAGTTTCTGAGAGGTAGTCAGGATCGTCGGAATTGTCTTTTCGTTATCTTGGAAATCACGGAGGTACTGATCCCCAATACTTCCCTCATCGGCCGTTACTCGAACGCAATAGGTAGTGTTGGGATTAGTTTTGCGCTCATTAATGATGTCTCGGATCATCAACGCGTGGGCTTGCGTTGCACAGAAGATAATCGTCTTCTCATTCGGATTAATCTTGGCCATCAAGAGTTCTAGGCGATAGACCTCGCGCTCACGGATGATGATGACTCGGTTGAAATCAGCTCCCGTATAAAGCTTTCCTACCTCCGGCTCACCTGCAACGACCGTGTCATCTGAAACATAGGTGTAGTCATCGATGGTGGTTGCGTATTTGCGCACTCTAAAGGGGGTAAGAAAACCATCGCCTATTCCCTCTTTGAGTGAGTAGATATAGCGAGGCTCACCAAAGTAGGCATAGGTATCGACGTTATCTCGACGCTTAGGGGTGGCTGTTAAACCTAATTGAACAGCAGGTGAGAAGTACTCAAGAATTGCACGCCAGTTTCCATCCTCTGTTGCACCACCACGGTGGCACTCATCAACAATGATTAAGTCAAAGAAATCCCTGGGATACTCACCAAAGTTGGGAACTCCTGTCGATTCAGTCTCAAAGGTTTGAAAGATCGTGAAGAAAATATTTGCATTTGTCGGAACTTTTCCGTCTTTGCGCACTTCATCAGGGGTGATCCGTTTGAGTGCATCTTCTGGAAAAGGTGAAAACTCATTGAAAGCTTGATTGGCCAAGATATTTCTATCGGCAAGAAAGAGAATCCTGGGCCTGCGCTTTTTATCTCCTTGCAGGTTCCATCTGGTTTGAAAGAGTTTCCACGCAATGTGAAAGGCAATCTTTGTCTTACCTGTACCGGTGGCAAGGGTAAGAAGGAGTCTGTCATCTCCCTTTGCAATACCTTCTAGGACATTTTCTACAGCCTTTTGTTGGTAGTAGCGAACAGGTTCGGTCCCACCCCTGCTCTCGAACTCAATCTCTCTAAACTCATCGATCAGCGCATTTTTAGGCTCATTGATTAACTCCCAGAGTTGATCTGGTGTAGGGAAGTTCGCAACATCTTCCTCTTTACCCGTTTCTAAATTGATTTGGCGAATCATCTGTCCATTGGTAGTAAAGGCAAAGGGGAGGCCGAGTTTCTTGGCATCGCGAATTGCCTGGCTTACGCCTTCGCTATGGGGTAGATCCCACTTCTTCGCCTCTATTACAGCTAATCGCTTACCTTTGTACTCAAGAACGTAGTCTGCGATAGAAGGATCTGCCCGTCTACCAGCGCCAATGATTCTTCCCGCAGTAATTTGAACCTCGCGGCGAATAAGGTGGCTCTCCCAATTGGATTGAGCCAAAGCAGGATCAATGTGTTGGGCTCGCGTATCGGATTCAGTAAGTGCCATTAGGCGACTGCTTCCTCTTGTGTGAAGGCGCTACTCAGAAGGGATTGGCGAAGAGTAATTGCCAAACTTTTCTCAATTTTTAATTGCCCTCTTAAAGATTCTATCTCGGCAAAGGCACTATTAAGCGTTTTAACAATTGCCTTTTGTTCCGACTGCGAAACAATCGGAACCTTTATTTCTTTCAACTTACTAATAGTTAATTGCTGAAGTGCACTTCCGCTTGTACCTGAGTCAAAAATTCTTCGGGCACTTCCAGATTTTAAGAAATAATACAGATAAGAGTTGCTAACTTCCTTCTTGCAGCGAAGCCAGGCTATCTGCGAGTTTAGATTTGATCCATCAAACTCCAGCGGAACAATTGCCAATTTTCCAATTTCACCTCGATTTGTTATTAAGATATCACCTGTCCTCAAGTGGCCCTTTCGCAATGACTCATGTTTTTGCGGTGAGATATAGAGGATATCCGTGTCATCCACAGTGCCATTGACAATGTTCTGCGCTCGTATAAATGGGACACCTGTTGAAATCATTTCATTTTTCGTGGGATATTTTGAGGAGTGATTACCATCTCCCACTTCACAGATTTCGTCGATCGATTGCTCTTGAAGTGGCGAGCTATTAATATTATCGGCACTAAAAGAGTCATTAAGCAGTGATTGGAGTAACTGATCGGCCTTTTCTTCACCAAGAGTTAGATTTTCCTCAAGCGAATCAATCTCGGCGAATGCGCTATCGAGTTTCTCAACAATCTCGCGTTGCTTCTCTAGAGATGGTAGAGGAACCTCAATTCCAGCAATCTGATCTCTATTGAGTGATGGATAAGCTTGATCTTGACATAGATCACGAGCATCAATCGTCTGTAGAAAATAGAAGAGGTAACGGTCTAGACCCAAATCATTATTTGCTTTTATTGTGGCAAGATGGCTGGATACATATGCAGGCTTGCCTAGTACAACACGATGGTTTAGAAAAGTTGAAGCTCCACTTTTGGGGAACAATATCGTTCCAGATGAATGCAATTTCAATCCCTTGGCACCTTCTAGTGTAAGGAGGTCTCTTGAAGTGTCGATACTTCCAATATGAATTGCACCAACATCAGAAGTTCTAACAAAAGGTAGCGAGCCGCCCTTAAATAATTCTTCATTTTGCGGGGCAGAATTGCCCGCTCCTACTTCAGCAAACTTGTCTAGACGAATAAACTGCGTCATAGCAAAGCCTTAATTCGCTTGAGAATTGCCTGGTTGTCCGCATCTAGTGCTTCTATCTCAGCAATAATCTCGGCTGGTGAGCGATGGATAACTTCATCATTTCCATTGGGGTTTTTGACTGAGAGATCCCAAGTTTCTTGATTAACTGTTGAAACATCGACCGACCATGAAAGTTCTGAGTCCTTGGACTTCTTCTGTAGTTCGATGAAATCTTCTAAATCCTTTTCGTTAAGTGGATTAGTCTTGCCCATATTGCGTCCGGGTTTTAGCTGGTAGTACCAGATCTTCTTAGTTGGCTCGCCTTTTTTGAAGAACAGAACTACGGTCTTTACTCCTGCGCCTTGGAATGTGCCACCTGGACAATCTAGAATGGTATGAAGGTTATGGTTTTCAAGGAGCTCTTTACGGATAGCGACTGAGGCGTTATCGGAGTTGGATAGAAAAGTATTCTTAATGACAATACCGGCAGAGCCCCCTGCACGAAGGATTTTCATAAAGTGCTGCAAGAAAAGATAGGCGGTCTCACCAGTTTTAATGGGGAAGTTTTGTTGAACCTCAGCGCGCTCTTTGCCGCCAAAGGGAGGGTTGGCAAGAACTATGTCATAACGGTTCTTCTCTTGAATATCTGCAATGTTTTCACCCAAAGTGTTTGTGTGGAGCAAGTTAGGTGCATCGATGCCGTGCAAGATCATGTTCATGGTGCCGATGATGTAGGCCAGAGATTTCTTCTCTTTTCCATAGAAAGTCTTCTTTTGAAGCGTTGCTACTTCACTAGTTGTTAGCTGCTTTGATTCAGAGAGGTAGGCGAAGGATTCACAGAGAAAGCCGGCAGAGCCTGCCGCGCCATCATAAATTGTTTGACCAATCTTTGGGGCGACAACTTTGATGATTGCTTTAATTAATGGGCGCGGTGTGTAGTACTCGCCACCATTGCGACCGGCATTACCCATGTTCTTGATCTTGTCTTCATATAGATGAGACATCTCATGGATTTCAGCACTGGTTTGAAATTTCAGTTGATCAACGAGTTCTAAGACTTCGCGTAGGTTGTAACCGCTTTGTAGCCGATTCTGGATTTCACCAAAAATCTCGCCTATCTTGTATTCAAGAGTATCTGGGCTCGTGGCACTGGACTTGAACTTTGCTAGAAAGGGAAAGAGTTCATTATTTACGAAATTTCGAAGGTCATCGCCTGTAAGTGCGGCGTTGTGATCGATCTTTCCATCTTTAGTTTTAGGAACAGCCCACTCGGTCCAGCGATATTTTCCAGAGATGATGGGCGTGTATTTCTTGTTACCGAGCTCGGCTCCGACTTTGCGAGCGCTCTCTAGATCATCGATGTATTTGAGAAAAAGCACCCAGGAAGATTGCTCTACGTAATCGAGCTCGCTTCCGCACCCGGCATCCTTGTGGAGAATGTCGTCTATATTCTTAAAGGTGTTCTCAAACATTTTGACCCTTCTAGGCTTATTCAATAGGTACAACTTACATTGGCTATCTGACAGCGACTACGAACAAACGGCCCTTAACCCTCTGGGGTCTCATTCGACGGGATATTTTTCTCAAGCCATCCATAGATTCTTAAGACACAATCCATAAGGGTTATCCCTGAAACACTACATCGCGGTGAAACTCGAGGTACTTGCCTTGATTTGCTTTAAAAATACCTACATTTGCCGAGTTTGCAATCGCCCACTGCTCCAAAACAATTGGGTTGAGCTCTGCAGAGACTAGTAAGTCGCCAGAGTTCTTGAAACTAATAAAACCTCGGTCAAATAAGTGGTCTACATGCGGCGAAAGCAATAGACCATTAAAACCGTCGAGCTTCTCCTCCTTAGACGAAACTGACCACGGTTTAATATGGCTAGCTCGTAAATGCTTAATATTTGTAACGCCAGTGACTCGACAATGATCTTCAACGAGACGCACGTTTGCCTTGAAAATACCTTGTCCCCGTCTCGACTTTGTTAATTGAATCTTTTCTGGGTCGCCGTCTAAATGCCGAGCCAGAATCTCTAGTTCGATCTCATAGTCAGATTCAGAGTCGCTAACAGGAGCCAACTCGCGAGTCATTAAGTTCAGAGGGGCTTTGCTGATATTAATGAGCGCGAGTGCGAGACCTTCTTCTAACTCAACTAGGTAACGCTCTCTTCCCTTCCCTGTTTCATCAAGTGGGGCGGCCTTGGTTGTTAAGTACTCACCAATTATTTCAAGGTGCATTTTTGGAATAACCGGATCAGCTAACTGACTGAATTCGACTTCAACCAACCAGCCGATCTGTGACCAGTTGTTCGAGGAGTTCTCAAAGCTAGCGGGTTTGGGGGCTGAATAGGCACGCTTCTGCGCTACACCAATGGCTTTTACTTGTTGTTGTGCATATGCAAAAACAATATCTCCAGGTTCGACATTGGCCATATTGTCATAGAAAGTATTTCGGGCTCCGTTGGCATTCTTAAAGGGTGACCACATGAAGCCACCAGGGACTTCATACTTATAGGTCTTATTTTGGTTCACCCACCAGTAACGCATAGTGCAACTTTACGGAACTTCGCTGACAATAAGAAGGGACATGCTGGTCAGCGATTGCGGTCTGAAAGCAGCTGTGAATTTATCACAGGTTTGCAATTGCCAGTTTTAGGTACCAAAAGGTGCGCAAGAGGTCGTTTAGGTACTGCTTACACCTTTCGTCTCCTAACTCTTAATTTTCGACCATTTATTCATCCCCAGAATCCTTAGTCACTATGAGATGAATGATTCGTGTTTATCGGTCGCACCTGATAATCAATACTTCTAATGACCAGGCAGTCTTCAGCTAAAACCCTCCTGAAAGGTCTGTCCTTTGTCAGCCAGGGCATATATTCTCCCGCTATGACCATTGGTAATTTTGAGTATTACTTTGTACCCATACTTGCAGCTTTGAAAAAAAATGGAAAAACCCACCGACGCGCAAATATGGAAGATGTATCAAAAGCGGAAGCTCTAACACCTGAAGAACTTGCGCTCACCAACTCTAAAGGAACGAACGTTTTTCGCAGTCGAGTTCATTGGGCGCAAGCATTTCTTGCCCAAGCCGGTGCTGTTAGCCGACCTCAACGGGGGTATCTGGAAATCACAGATCGAGGCCTAAAACTTCTGGATGAGAATCCTCAGGGATTTAAAGCTAAGAAATTTCGTGAGTTTCCAGACTATGCAGATGCTTGGGGTGGAAAACGCAAACACTCCGATCACGACGAAGTAGTTAATGAGCCTGATTTAGATACTACGCCTCAAGAAAAAATTGAGTCTGCAATCGATGAGCTAGAGGATGCAGTAGCGACTGATATCGTTCAGCGTGTTCGCAATCTTTCACCAAAGTTTTTAGAAATCGTCGTCTTGCAGCTTCTTCAGGCAATGGGATACGGAGCCTCTGAGAGTTCGATTGAGCACGTAGGTGGGCCTGGCGATGAAGGAGTGGATGGGGTAATTCATCAGGATGCACTTGGACTACAACGAATTTACGTACAGGCGAAAAGATACAAAGCCGAAAACACTATCGGGAGACCTGACATTCAGAAATTTGTTGGAGCTTTATCCGGCCTTGGTGCAAACGGTGGCGTATTTATAACAACTTCCACATTCTCGAATGATGCCCGTGACTATGCAAGTAAAAATTTATCTGCGCGTGTTGTATTAATTGACGGTGCGGAGTTTGGCAAATTAATGGTGCGGCATGGAATTGGTGTGCAGAAGCGTCGGACATATTCAATCGTGGATATTGATGAAGATTACTTTGAAGACTAAACCATCCTCTATCGACCCAGTGGTATTTAGTTTATCTTGGGATAATTGAACATGGGTATTTTCCAAAGTAAACAATCAAAAGAGTTAGACCTGGCGTTGAATTATTTAAATGAAAGACTAATTAAGCATTATGCCGACTGGGATCGCACTCTGAAACTGAACATCGGTGCTACGGCTGCGAGCCAAAAGCCTTTAGAGGGAGTGGTCAATGCGGTACGAATCATGTGGCTTGAATGCTTTGCACGGAGTCTCTACATTGGAATTGACTGCAGACACCAATACGATTTAGTTAAGATAAAGACCCCTTTGATTACAACGGTGATATCGGAGAGTAAGTTTGCCGAGATTGAGTTCCAACAGGCATCACGAATTATCCAACTAATGCAACAGCTTGTTGAAGACATAGCGGATATCAAGCCTGAATACAGAGATAGCCTAGAATCACTTAAACGCGAACCCGAGGTGAGCAAGATTCAAGCAGAAGCACAGATCCTTATGAAGAAAGCGCTCGAAAAAGGTAAATTCGATACCAGAGATGAAAGGTTTGTAATAAAGGGTCAATAATCCAGGCTAGAGAGCTTAATATCTCTGTATTTCCTAGCTTGGTGGTTGTGGTCTTGCGCCTTTAGATGAGTTGTACACCAGATGAGATGTCATCTGCCAAGAAAGTCTGCGCGAAGACTGGTCATTATGACTTGAACTTCTGCTATGAAATCTCTGTCGTGTCATATTGCCTTGATACCCTTCATCGATTGAAAATTAACATTGCCTGAACGAGATCTCATATAAGGAGCGATAAGTGGCCGAAATAGGACTATGGCATGCTATGAAGGGTGCGCAACCAACACGTTTGCCCGAAGA
>WLOR01000063.1 GCA_009699165.1 Actinomycetota bacterium
CTCTCGAGTTGTAGAAGACATTGGTGAAGACTGGCTAATTAAGCCGTAGGTTCGAGGTTTTCAATCGTGAGAAGACCTTCATTAATCTCGCGAAGTGCGATTGATAGTGGCTTCTCGTGCACATGTGTCTCTACTAGTGGACCAACATATTCAAGAAGGCCCTCACCTAGCTGGGAGTAATAGGCATTAATTTGGCGTGCGCGCTTTGCAGCATAGAGGACCAGGCTGTACTTAGAACCACTCTTATCTAGTAGCTCATCAATCGGTGGATTCGTGATTCCATCCATGTGTTTTCCCCACTCTATATCGCTTACAACGTCCTGGTTAAGAGGTCAATCCTATCAGTTGTTCTACTACCCGCTCGACCTGATCATTGACAATAACAAGGTCAAAGAATGAGGCCGCTGCTAACTCATCTTGGGCTAGTTGCAACCTCTCTGCTCGCCTATCGGGAGTATCCGTGCCCCGACCTTCAAGTCTTGAGACCAACTCCTCCCAGGTCGGAGGTTCAAGAAAGACCAAAAGTGCATGCGGAAGATGAGCCTTGACCTGCTTTGCGCCATCTATTTCAATCTCCAAAAGCACATTACGTCCTACTCGCAGCGCCTCTTCAACTGGTGAGCGTGGGGTACCGTAGCGATTGCCGGCAAACTCGGCCCACTCTAGAAAATCATCACTCCTGACCCTGCGAGTGAACTCTTCATCTGAAATAAAAAAATAGTCGACCCCATCGTGCTCATTAGAGCGAGCCGATCGTGTTGTAGCAGAGATGCTTACCCAAAAATCTCCAGAAGCCCTCAAACGTGATGCAACCGTGCTCTTGCCTACTCCGCCTGGACCAGAGAGTACTAAGAGTGTGCCTGGAGAGATGGCTCGAGGGATTTTCATGAACTCATTTCGTAACTCTTTAATTTGATGGCGGCCAAGACCTGCGATTCTACGCGTTGGAGAAATATTCAAACGCTCCATCAGTGCCGCTGCACGAACTTTTCCTACTCCACTGAGAGCCTCTAATAACTCGCGAACTCTCATCTTGTTGATGCAATCTTCATTGGCAGCGATCTCTAAAACGGCATCAACGCTCAACTCCCCCGACTTTACCTTCGCCTTTATCTCAGCGCGGCGTTTGCGTGAATCTGCAGCCTTTAATAGTGCAGCCGCACGTTGTTCGGCGGTGAGTACTGGAGGCTGGGCCATGCAATAAACCTAGCTCACGCAGTGCAATTTAGAAAAGTTGAGAGGCTATCTCAACTGCCCGCTCTTGCATTGCAGTAGGACCTTGCGACCACATCGATGTTATGGGCCTTCCTATCACCACGAGATTTGCCCCTAAACCAATGGCCTCTCGTGGAGTCATAGTTCTCACCTGGTCATCAGTGTGTGTGCCATCTGCAGGTCGTACACCAGGAGTAATAATTGCAATATCTGGTGCGATCACTGATCGAATCGCTGCAATCTCAAGAGGCGAGCAGACGATCGCACGGGCGCCTCCTGCAACGGCAAGCTTTGCCAGACCTACTGCGCTCTCAAGAGCGTTTTTCTTGAAACCAATATCTGAAACATCGTCCTCTGAAAGCGATGTCAAGATTGTTACTCCAGTTACCTTTGTTGCCGGTAGGACATCTACTGCAGCTTGCACCATCGCCATACCACCGGATGCGTGGACAGTTAGATACTTAGGTGCCAGATTTGAAACCGCAGAAGCTGCACCCTTAACGGTATGTGGAATGTCGTGGAGTTTGAGATCTAAAAATATATCCGAATCCGTAGCATCCATAATCGCTTTTACACCATCATGGCCAAAATTGAGAAAGAATTCGAGTCCTAACTTAAAGACTGAAATGTAATCACTTGTAGTTTCTACCCATTGAACTGCGGTTGCAAGATCGGATGTATCTACAGCTAAAACTATCGGTGATTTTCCTGCCATTTACTCTTCCTCCGAAGCTCTATGCGCATAGCCAACTGCATCGCGCAGTGATGTAAAGCCTTTGGCGATTAGTAAATCCTTAAGCTCATCTTGAATTTTTATAAGTGCAGTTGGATTTCCAAAACTTGCAGTACCAATTGAAACTCCACTAGCACCTGCTGCAATAATCTCAAGGGCATCTCTTCCGCTAGAGATTCCACCCATGCCAAGAATTGGAATTTTTGGCATTGCATCATGGACCTGGTAGACGGCCCTTACGGCAATAGGTCTGATTGCAGGACCTGATAACCCTCCAGTCTTACCGCCCAAGTGCGGCCGAAGAGTGTCTAGATTAATCACCATTCCTAGGACGGTATTAATCAATGCAAGTGCATCTGCGCCAGCATCTACCACTCCTTTGGCGATAGAGACTAGATCTGTAACATCTGGTGAGAGCTTGGCAATGATGGGTAGTTCGCCACCAAGTGTTCGACGAACTCCATCAATAACTCTTCTAGAGGCCTCTGGGTCGCATGCAAAAACCAAACCGCGATTTTCAACATTGGGGCACGAGATATTTACCTCCACTGCACTTATACCCGAGACCGATCTTAATTTGCGAGCTAGCGTTGAATACTCTTCGACCGTCTCTCCTGCGATTGAGACGATAATGCGCGCCTTTTGTGAGACTAGATATGGAATATCCTTTGCAATAAATGCATCGATACCTGGACCCTGCAAACCAATTGAGTTGAGCATGCCACTTGGCGTCTCTGCCATCCGTGGAGTAGGCCTGCCATTGCGCGCCTTACTCATAACCGACTTTGTAACCACTGCCCCTAAATCGTGTAAAGGAAAGAACTGTGCTAACTCACGACCAGAACTAGCACAACCACTTGCCGTGAAAATCGGTGATGGAAACCATGCATTACCAAGAGTTGTAGAAAAATCAAGTGAACTCATAGCGTTTTTCCAACTTTATCCCACTGCACCGTAGAGCCATCCATGACCGGGCCATCAATACAACTTCGTAGCATCGAGATGTCTCCGTTTTCATTGGCAACTGGCAAAACGCAGGTCATACATATTCCGACACCACACGCCATTGACTCTTCCACTGCACATTGATGAACAACTTGCGTATTGTGCGTAATTGAGTTGATGGCTGAAAGCATTGCCATAGGGCCACATGAGTAGATGACAGCGATATTTAAATCCGCGATTAACTCTGGAATTGGATCAGTTACACGACCAATCTGCCCCATCGAACCATCTTCGGTATAGATTCGAAGAGAGTTAACTGCGCGCTTTCCCTCCATCGGAGCATAGATTTTGCTTGCAGTGCTTGCGCCAAGCAGCATATCTACGCGACAACCTCTGGAGTTGAGAACCTCTGCCAATCCAAATAGAGGTGCTGAGCCATAACCGCCGCCGACTAAAAGTACTGGTACTGGCTGCGTGGGTATACCGAAAGCTGTACCTAGCGGAGCAATCAGATCTAGGGAGGCGCCTTCATTCTGAGCACAGAGCCATTTACTACCCTGTCCATGCGGAGCAACTATCAACTCAATCGTGCCGCCAAAGGTTGGGTTAGTTGAGACGCGCGAGATAGCAAAGGCTCTGCGCAAAATCATTCTCGAACTTTCTCCGCCGACATTTATGGCTACAAAATTTCCTGGCTTACAGGCATCAGCATTGTCACCGACATTTATTATTAACTGATGATATTGACCAACGCGCTTGTTGCTAACGACCATCGAATTAATCTGTGCTGCATTCTTATTAATAGTAGCCATGATTAAGGCAACCACTCTTGTAAGGGCTTGATAGAGAGTTCGTTACTTTGAATAAATCTAATACCCTCAACGGCAGCATTAAAGCCTGCAGTTGTTGTAATAATTGGAATCGACCTTTGGACCGCTGCAGTTCGGATTAACCATCCATCTGCTCGAGTACCGCGACCAACTGGTGTATTAATTACCAAATCGATATCACCCGAATTAATGATCTCAACGATGGTGGGCTCACCCAAAGGCCCAGTTCCATCTGAGTTTTTACGAACTGATATCGAAAAAACTCCGTGTTCGGCCAAATACGTAGATGTACCAACTGTGGCAAGAATTGAAAACCCTAACTTTTCAAGACCAACTGCTGCGGCAACACCAGAGGCCTTATCTTTATCGGCTAATGAGATAAAAACCATTCCCCTAGTTGGGAGTGGGCCAAATGCCTCAATCTGCGATTTTGCATAGCTCTCTCCAAAACTAGAAGAGATACCCATGACCTCACCAGTTGATCGCATCTCTGGACCCAAAATCGAATCCACTCCCCTGCCATCGCTGCGACGGAAACGATTCCATGGCAGCACTGCCTCTTTGACCGATACGCCGCTGGCAACTGCATCTCCGGTTTGGGGCAACATGCCTTCAGCGCGCAGTTGCTCGATTGTGCTTCCTAGTGAGATTCGAGCTGCAGCTTTTGCAAGTGGAACACCTGTTGCTTTGCTAACAAAAGGTACAGTTCTGGAGGCTCGTGGATTCGCCTCAAGAACATAAAGAGTTTTCTCCAAAATTGCGAACTGAATATTAATTAGCCCCAAAACACCTACACCTTGTGCGATTTTAGTTGTGGCTATTTTTATTTGCTCAAGCTGGTCGGGCGTGATTGTCATTGAAGGAAGTACGCATGCACTATCTCCGCTATGAATCCCTGCCTCTTCAATGTGCTCCATGACTCCGCCAAGAAATAACTCGGAGCCGTCATAGAGTGCATCGACATCTATTTCGATTGCGCTATCTAGAAAGCGATCGACCAATACAGGACGATCTGGTGTTATATCTGTTGCTCTGGAGATAAAACCTGCTAAAGATTGATCGTCGTAGACAATCTCCATTCCTCTTCCCCCAAGAACAAATGAAGGCCTAACAAGAACTGGATAACCGATTCGTGAAGCGATCGCGATGGCCTCTAACTCCGAGGATGCCATCCCAAACTCAGGCGCGTTTAAACCCTGCTCATGAAGGATTGCACCAAAGGCGCCACGCTCTTCGGCAAGGTGAATAGCCTCTGGGCTAGTTCCTAGAATATTTACACCGTTAGCTTTTAAGCCAGCAGCTAATCCCAAAGGTGTCTGTCCGCCCAGCTGAGTGATTACTCCCAGAAGCGGGCCAGCTAGAGATTCGGCATGAATCACCTCTAAAACATCTTCCAAAGTAAGTGGTTCGAAATATAGGCGATTGCTTGTGTCGTAATCGGTAGAGACTGTCTCAGGATTGCAGTTGATCATAATCGTTTCAAAACCTGCTTCACGAAGTGCGAAAGAGGCATGAACGCACGAGTAATCAAACTCGATTCCCTGGCCGATTCTATTGGGCCCGCTACCTAGAATAATGACAGCGGGAGTGGTTCTTGTACGCACCTCAGACTCATCTTCGTAACTTGAATAATAATACGGCGTGAAAGCTTCAAATTCAGCGGCGCATGTATCCACTGTTTTATACACCGGGCGAACTGAAAAATGATGGCGAAGCTTTCGAACTTCATCTTCAGTAATCCCACGCAATGCCGCTATCTGGGCATCAGAGAAACCAGATGACTTTGCATCCCTTAAAATCTCAGCCGTTAGTTCGCCGGGCTGGGAAATAAGCTGTGCATGTTGATTGATCAACTCGATTTGGCGAAGATACCAAGGGTCGATTGCGCAGGCTGTAAAGACTTCGTCAATCGTCGCTCCAGCCCATAAGGCCCGTTGCACCTGTTGAAGTCGATACTCAGTTGGAATTTTGATTGAGTTTAAAAGATCCCGCTTCTCAGACTCACCAACAACAGGCCAAGAGAAAATCGCTTCTTTTCGCTCGAGCGAACGAAGGGATTTCATGAGAGCTTCAGCAAAAGAGCGACCAATGGCCATCGCTTCGCCAACACTCTTCATAGTCGTGGTCAAACGTGGATCAGCATCAGCAAACTTTTCAAATGCAAATCGTGGAACTTTTACAACAACATAATCTAATGTTGGCTCAAATGATGCAGGTGTGACTTTAGTTATGTCGTTATCAATCTCGTCCAGGGTGTATCCAATAGCTAATTTTGTCGCTATCTTTGCAATCGGAAATCCCGTCGCCTTTGAAGCCAACGCACTCGATCGGGAGACCCGAGGATTCATCTCAATAACGATGATCCGGCCATTGGCAGGGTTGACTGCAAACTGAATATTGCAACCACCAGTGTCGACCCCAACTTCACGAATTATATGCAGCGATAAATCGCGCAGTTTTTGGTACTCAACATCGGTTAGCGTCATAGCTGGTGCCACCGTGATTGAATCGCCTGTGTGCACTCCCATTGGGTCAATATTTTCGATACTGCATACGATGACAACATTATCTTTGCGATCTCGCATAACCTCGAGTTCGTACTCTTTCCAGCCGATAATCGACTCTTCAAGAAGGACCTCTGAAGTTGGACTATGTCGCAGGCCAGCACCTGCTATCTGCGTCAACTGTTCACGATCAAAAGCTATTCCAGAACCTAAACCGCCCATCGTAAATGATGGTCTGACGACAACTGGAAATCCTAAAGTGTCTGCACCTTGGTAGATATCCTCCATCGTGTGACAGATCACCGATCGTGCAGATTCACCACCTACCTTTGCAACAATCTCTCTAAATAATTCGCGATTTTCTCCACGGTTTATGGCATCAACATCGGCGCCAATGAGTCGTACCCCATAACGTGCGAGAATCCCATGTTCAAATAATCCAATCGCAGCATTAAGAGCTGTCTGTCCGCCTAGGGTTGCAAGAACTGCATCGGGTTTTTCACGAGCGATGATCTTTTCAATTACATCCGATGTAATAGGTTCAATATAGGTGGCATCGGCAAACTCTGGATCGGTCATGATGGTTGCAGGATTTGAATTAACAAGAATGACACGAATTCCCTCTTCGCGTAAGACACGACAGGCTTGAGTGCCTGAGTAATCGAATTCGCACGCCTGCCCAATAACGATTGGACCGCTACCTATAACTAGGACTGATTTAATAGTTGGATCTAGTGGCATTAGGAGCTCACTCTCTGGCTCATCATTGCAACAAAACGATCAAAGAGATATGCGGCATCATGAGGACCAGAGGCTGCTTCTGGGTGATATTGAACCGAGAATGCTGGTCGATCCAAAAGTTGCAAACCCTCTACAACGCCATCATTGAGGCTTACGTGAGTAACTTCTCCCCTACCGTAAACAGTTGAAAACTCGCGATCACTTGGCGCCTTGAGTGCGAAGCCATGATTATGTGAGGTTATCTCTACCTTGCCTGTATTTTTATCAATCACTGGTTGATTAATTCCTCTGTGACCAAAGACCAATTTGTACGTCTCAAAGCCCAGTGCACGTCCAAGAATCTGATGTCCGAAACATATTCCAAAAATCGGAATTTCAAGAAGTAATATCTCTCGAACTAATTCAATCGTATCGTTCATCGTTGATGGATCACCAGGACCATTTGACAAGAAAACTCCATCGGGATTAAGTGATGTTATCTCCTCAATCGAGGCGTTGTACGGAAGAACATGGACTTCCACGCCGCGTTGAGCTAAAGCTCTCGGGGTTGCAGACTTGATTCCCAGATCCAACGCCGCCACCACGAACTTTTTCTCTCCTACTGCTGGAACAATATATGGCTGCGTAGTTGATACTTCAGGGACTAAGAACGAACCTGCCATCGCATCTATTTTGCGGACCTCGATGACCATCTCTTCGCGAGAAAGTCCGAGCTCTGAGAAGATTCCAACCCGCATCGCTCCACGATCTCGCAGATGTCGAGTAATAGCCCGTGTATCAACCCCGGCAATACCGACTACACCTTGTGCGACAAGTTCACTCTCTAAATCTCCCTCGCTGCGCCAGTTGGAGCTTAAAGTTGATGGGTTTCTAACTGCAAATCCAGCTACCCAAATTCTCGATGACTCATTGTCCAGGCTATTAAATCCAGTATTTCCGATGTGAGGAGCCGTCATTACCACGATCTGCTTGTGATACGAAGGATCAGTTAACACTTCTTGGTAACCAGTCATGCCTGTCTGAAAAACCGCTTCGCCGAAAGTTTTACCCGTAGCACCCCACGATGTGCCTTCGAATATTCGGCCATCGTCTAAGACAAAAAATGCTTTACTCATCTGTGTGCTCCGTGCTGCATGATTTTTCCATCAGAGTAAGTAAGTAAACCATTGTAAAAAGTATGAGTAACTACACCGGGAAGTTCAATGCCGTGGAAAGGTGTATTTCGACTCTTGGAAGCAACTAAGTCACGGTCAACAGTCCACGTACGATATGGATTTACTACCGTGATATTAGCCTTCGAACCAATCTGCAGACCCGCTCCTTGCTCACTGTACCCAGCAATTCGGGCAGGTGCTGTAGAAAGTCGATCTGCAACCTGTTCCCAACTCATAAGACCAGTATCAACCATAGTCTTCTGTACTATTGAAAAAGCAGTCTCTAATCCAATCATGCCAAAAGAGGCCTCTTGCCATTCGCACTCTTTTGACTCGACAGTGTGCGGTGCGTGATCTGTTGCGACAATATCAATGGTTCCATC